>JBEBIU010000105.1:0-9646 GCA_040080225.1 Terricaulis sp. | reverse complement strand
CGACAGCCAAACGCCCTCGACGCCGAGCGCGGCGAGGTAGTCAAGCTTTGACCTGACCCCCGCCAGATCGCCGATGCCGTCATCGTTCGAATCGCAAAAGCTACGCGGATAGACTTGATAGATGACCGCGCCGCGCCACCATTCGTTCATGTTCTTTGCACCGGTCCAGGTCGCGCGCGCTGCCGCAAGGCGGCCTATATATCAGGCCGCAAGGGTTGCGCAATGGATTGCCATCCTTTAGGGAGCCGATCGGGCGGGAGGCGGGAGGCTCAGGATGAAGGCTATCGGCGTTCGGGTCGCCCTGTTCTCGGCGTACTTCCTGTTCGCCATCCTACTGAACAGCGTCGGCACTGTCATTCTTCAAGCGATCGCGACCTTCGGAGTAACCAAGTCGAACGCCAGCCTTCTTGAGGCGTTCAAGGACCTGCCGATCGCAGTGGTGTCATTCGCGGTCGCTTCGCTATTGCCACGCTTTGGTTATCGAAGGGCGATGATCTTCGCCTTCGCGACCGTCGCGGTTGCATGCCTGGCGATGCCCATTGCGCCTGGTTTTTTGACGACGAAATTCTTCTTCCTGGCCATCGGCGCCAGTTTCGCTTTGATCAAAGTGGCTGTCTATTCGACCATAGGGCTCATTACGACTAGCCCAAACCATCACGCGAGCTTTCTGAACACGATCGAGGGATTCTTCATGATCGGCGTTCTTTCGGGCTATTGGGTGTTCGCCGCCTTTATCGATGCTGATGCTCCCGCATCGCTGAGTTGGCTCAACACATACTGGCTACTCGCGGCAGTGGCGGCGGGGAATGCGATCATGTTGATGTTTATCGCCTTCCCACGGGCGCCGATCGCAACAGGCGCCGGGATTATCGACGAGATCGGCGAAATGCTGAAACTCATGTGGCGCCCGTCGGTTCTCGTATTCGTCATCGCTGCCTTTCTCTACGTGCTGATCGAGCAAGGGATCGGTACATGGCTGCCCACCTTCAACAACGAGGTGCTGCACTTGCCTCAAGGCATGAGTGTACAGGCAGCGAGCATATTCGCGGCGGCGCTGGCAATTGGCAGACTGAGCGCCGGACTGGTTCTGCAACGACTGAATTGGTTCTGGCTGCTGAACATCTGCGTGACATCGATGGCGGTTCTCATTCTGCTCACACTGCCCTTGGCCCGCGGAATCCAATCGAATGCGGATATGACATGGCTCACCGCGCCGCCGGCCGCGTTCCTTCTCCCAATGATCGGGCTGTTCCTTGCGCCCATCTATCCGGCCATCAATTCCGTAATCCTGTCGTCTTTGCCGAAAGAGCGTCACGCGGCAATGGCCGGGTTGATCGTGGTGTTTTCCGCACTTGGGGGCACCACCGGATCTTTCATTACGGGCCAAACCTTCGCGCGCGTTGGCGGGGAGGCTGCCTTCTATCTGACACTCGCACCAATGGCGGCGATCTTACTGGCGCTGTTCATATTGCGGCGCGCTGTGAGCAAAGCGACAAGGTAGGTCCCGTCGAACTAATCCGCAGGGTCGAGATCAGCGAAAATGCCGCCGCCAACCTCGGCGGATTGGGCGTTGGCGCGGAAAAGAGAGAACAGCTCGCGACCGAGACCTCGGTCATTGCATGGGACATCGACTGATGCTGGTGCGCGGCTTTCCCAATCCTCGGGTGAAAACACCGCAAGTGCGGGGCGCGGTTTGCTTCGGCCAGACGCGCCCGCGCGGTGACCGCGGCGATTTTTGTGTTCAATTCAGCCATCAGCCGGGGTCCCACCAAGCGCGGCCGTCGCGATCCATGAGCAGGGCCGAGTCCGTCGGACCATTCGATCCCGCCGTATACGGATGTGGCTCGCCGCCCACTTGCTCCCACGCCCCCAAGAGCGTGTCGGCCCAGGCCCACGCCGCATCCACCTCGTCGCGGCGCATGAACAGCGCGAGATTGCCGCGCACGACATCCATCAGCAGCCGCTCATAGGCGTCGGGATAGCGAAGGGTGAAGGCGTCGGCGAAGCTCAGATTGAGCGGCACGGACTTGACCCGCAAGCCCCCCGGCCCCGGCTCCTTGACGTTGAGCCACAAATGCACGCCTTCATCCGGCTGCAGGCGCATCACCAACTTGTTCGGCGCGCCCGTTCCAGCGCCAAAGACGGGCACCGGGGTGTCCTTGAATTGCACCACGATTTCAGAGCGGCGCGCGCCCATGCGTTTGCCTGTGCGCAGGTAAAATGGCACCCCCGCCCAACGCCAATTGTCGACTTCGGCCTTGATCGCGACAAAGGTTTCGGTACGCGTGGGTCGCCCGACTTCCTCGACATAAGCGGGCGCGGGCTTGCCGCTCACAAGACCCGCCTTGTACTGGCCGCGCACGGTTTTCCGCGCCACGTCGCGCGCATCGATGCGCCGTAGCGCTGAAAGCACTTTGAGTTTCTCGGTGCGAATGGCGTCGGCATCCATGGAATTCGAGGGTTCCAACGCCACCAGACAGAGCAATTGCAATAGGTGGTTTTGCACCATGTCACGCAACGCGCCGGACTTGTCGTAATAGTCGGCGCGGCCCTCGACGCCCAGTTCTTCCGCCACGGTGATCTGCACGTGATCGATGGTCGCGCGTGACCAGACCGGCTCCACCAGCATGTTGGCGAAGCGCAACACGAGCAGATTCTGCACGGTCTCCTTGCCAAGATAATGGTCGATGCGAAAGGTGCTGTTCTCGCTGAACACCTGCCCAACACCCTCATTGATCGCGCGCGACGACGCCAGATCGCGCCCCACCGGCTTTTCAAGCACGATGCGCGACGCTGGCGTCACCATGCCTGCTTCCGAGAGGCGCTGCGCGATGGTGACGAACAAACCCGGCGCCGTGGAGAGGTAGAAGACGCGCACCTTTTCGCCGCCGCTGCCCAAGGCCTTGGCGAGCGGCGCCCATTTGGACGCTGGCGCGGAGGCGTCAAGCTGCACGTAGTCGATGTGGCCTAGGAATTCCGCGCACTTGTCCGCATCGACGCAGGCGTCAGGCGCGAACTCCACCCGGCTTTCATGCACCATCTGGCGAAATCGTTCGGTATCGAGATCCGAGCGGGCGACGCCGATGATGCGCGATTGCGCGGGAATTTGGCCGTCGAGAAAGCGGTGCAACAGAGAAGGAAACAGCTTGCGCAGCGATAGATCGCCTGTCGCGCCAAAGACGACCAGATCAAAAGGTGGAACCGGGATGAACTCAGCCATGTTCGCTCATGAGCGCGCGTTCGAGAAAAATATACGCGCCGATTAGGCCAAGGTCCTTGGCGTGCGCCACGCCAATGGGCACATCCGCCAAAAACCCGCGCCGCGGGCCGTGTTGCTCAAACCGCGCCCGAAACGGCGCGGCTTTCAACTCTGGCAACAGGCTGTTGGCGATGTCGCCCACCAGCAGCACCGCCTCTGCGCCCTGCACAAGCGCCACGTCCGCGCACACGCTCGCCAGCGCCAGCGCAAAGCGATGGACGGTTTCAAGACACGGGCCGTCTTCCAATTCAAAAGCGCGCCGCACAATTTCGCGACCATCGAGGTCGGCCTCGACCTTTTGGTTGCGTATCACGCGCAGGGTATTGTGCAGGCGAACGAGGCCAGGCCCCGACACCAAATGCTCGTCCACCACGCGCCCGGTCTCGGCATGCCATTGCTCAATGATCTGAAGGTCGAGCGCGTCGAACGGCGCGAAACCGGCGTGGCCGGCCTCCGTCGGCGTGATTTTGGCGCTTCCGTCGTCCCTGTGGGAGACGCTCGCCACCCCCAATCCGGTGCCGACCCCCACCACCGCGAGCCGCGCGCAGGCGGTCACGTCGCCGCCGATCGAGGCGATGTCATCCCCGCGGAGGCGAATGGCGGCCTCGGCTTGAGCCACAAGATCGTTGACCGCTACGAGCCGGGTGAAGCCGAACGCGTGCTCAAGCGCGGAAATACTGAAACTCCAATAGGAGTTCGTGAGCGCAATCGTGTCGCCTTCCACCGGTCCCGCAACCGCGACGGCGGCGTAAGCGGGACGAAGACCCGGGCCGAGAAACTCGCCGATTGCGTCAGCCACGCTGGGGCGCTCACCCGTGAGGTACGCTGCACGCCTGAGGATGGAGACAACGCCGCCTTCCCGCTTGCATAGAGCAAGCCGGCAATTGGTGCCGCCAATATCGGCGACAAGCACCTCTCCAGAAATCGCGCGCGTGCGGCCCATTTTATAATCTCCCATGGCCGCCGCGCTCACCCAGGGCTTCCAGGCGCGACCCCTGCGGGGCCCGATCCGTGATCCACAGGCGCCTCCAGAGGCGCCTCGGCGAGGCCAGAGCCCGCAATATTGATTGCCTAGCCGCATATTCGTGGTGTAGGCCGTTGTCACGGAAAAAATGACAGCGCTGCCAATACACGCCAAAAAGGCCGGGGCGCGGGGCGACCGATAGGGGGAAATGTGATGGCCACCGCTCCTCAGCAAGCTGTGCTGGCGAAAGGCGAGACCAAGGCAGACGCCGTGCTGTTTGTGCTCTCGCTCGGGCTGTTCTTCCTGTGGGGTTTCGCCACCGTTCTCATCGACATTCTGGTGCCCAAGCTGAAGGCCCTGTTTACGCTTGGCTATACCGAAGCAATGCTGACGCAATTCGCATTCTTCATTGGCTACTTTGTTTTCTCTCTCCCCGCCGGCGCCATCGTGAGCCGGGTCGGCTATATGCGCGGCATCGTCATCGGCCTCATTGTCATGGCGGCGGGCTGCCTCATGTTCGCGCCAGCCGCGAGCATGGGCGTTTATGAAGGCTTTCTCGTCGCCTTGTTCATCATGGCGGGCGGGATCACCATCCTGCAGGTCGCGGCGAATGCGGTCATTTCCATTGTCGGGCCGGAAGCTACGAGTTCGTCGCGCCTGACGCTCGCGCAGGCTTTCAATTCACTGGGCACTTTTATCGGCCCTTATGTCGGCGCACGTCTGATCTTGAGCGATGCCGCCGCGCCAGTGGATATTTCGACGCTCTCCCCAGCCGAATTGAGCGCCATGCGCGTGGCCGAAGCGGCGAACGTGCAGACGCCCTATCTGGGCATCGCCGCGTTGTTGTTCGTGCTGGTGCTGGTGTTCTGGTTCAAACGGGACTTGCTGCCGCGCACCGAGGAAGCGCCCGCGAAGGGGCTGGGCCTGCATCTTCTGAGCGGCCCCCGTTTGCTGTTCGGCGTCATTGCGATCTTCGCTTATGTCGGCGCCGAGGTTTCGATTGGCTCGGTACTTGTGAACTACCTAACCGCGCCGGAACGTCTTGCCATTACTGAACAAGACGCCGGCCAGCTCGTCAGCCTCTATTGGGGCGGCGCCATGGTGGGGCGCTTCATAGGCGCGTTCGTCATGCGGCGCGTGAACCCCGGGCATGTGCTGATGTTCTGCGCGCTTGGCGCCATTGCCCTCGCGGCGGCCAGCGGGTTCACCACCGGCATGGTTTCGGCGGCGGCCATTCTCGCCGTGGGCCTGATGAACTCCATCATGTTCCCGACCATCTTCTCGCAATCCCTGCGCGGCATCGCCGAGGATGCCCCCAAGGCCGCGGGGCTCTTGTGCATGGCGATTGTCGGCGGCGCGATCTTGCCGGTGGCGACAGGCGCGGTTGCCGATCGCGCTGGCTTGAGCATGGCGCTGATCGTGCCGATCCTCGGCTACCTTTGGATCGTGTTCTTCGGCCGCTACACGGCGAAAAACTAAGCTTTCGGCTCTCGATTCCGAGTTCAAACCAATGGCGCTGAAAGACCGCGATCGAATCGCTAATCAGCGCCTGTCGGCAACCGTGCCGCGTTCGACCAAGCTGAACGGGCACTCGAACTGGCTCTCACCGCCGCCCGAAACAATGAGATCAACGGCCGCGGCGCTGAGTTCATAGAGCGGCTGGCGCACGGTCGTGAGCGGCGGCCAAGCGCTGCGGCTTGACGGAGTGTCATCGAATCCGATCACCGAAATATCCTCGGGAACCCGCAGGCCTCGCTCCCGCGCCGCGCGCATGACGCCCAGCGCCATTTCATCATTGGCCGCGAAAATGGCGGTTGGCGGCTTGGGCAGGGCAAGCAAGCGCGCCGCCGCCTCCTGGCCCGACTCCACATCAAAGCGGCCGGCCACGATCAGATCGGTGACGACGGGAAGCCGTGCTTGCTCGAGAGCATCGCGATAGCCGAGCAATCGTTCCGCCGCTGCTTGGTGTGTCGCAGGCGGCGCGACCATGGCGATCCGCGTGTGGCCGCGCGCGATCAAGTGTTCAACCGCCATGCGCCCGGCTTCCCGCTCGGGCGTCACAAGAATGGCGCCTGGCCCCTGCTTGTAACCGGCGATGCGCACCACGGGCGTTCCGAAACGCGCCAATTGAGTGAGCAGAGCCATATCATCGGACAGTGGCGGGATGAGGATAACGCCATCGGGCGCGAGCGTCTTGAGCATATTGCTTACGGGCGCTGGATCATTGTCCTGCTCGCGCTCAAGCGGCTCAACGATCAGATGGTAGCCCAGTGCACGACACCGTCTCGCCGCGCCCTCCTGGATGCCGGCCACATAACTGGGCGAAGGATTATTGTACATCAGCGCGATCAGGAATGACTTGTTGCCCGCCAGCCGGCGCGCCGCCTGGTTGGGCGTGTAGGCCAGTTCCTCGACGGCTTGCATCACCCGCTGCTTCAGCGCGGGCCGTACATGGGGCTCTCTATTGAGCACCCGAGAGACCGTCTTGATTGAAACGCCCGCCAGATCGGCGACATCGTTAATAGTTGCCGACATCTTCCCGCCGCTTGTCGCGATGCCCAAGCCCCGCCAGCGCGAAGCACGCCGAGCGTAGCCAAGCGGTCGCAGAGTCGCTATTGTTGACAGCCCTGTCAATCGATGAAGGTGCGCCTTGGGCCAGTGGCGAACAAGAACTTGGCGCGGCCTACGCGCGGCAGGCGCGTTCTGCGCGATTTTCGCGCTTTGGGGGCCGGGCATTGCCGCCTGGGCTCAACCGGTCGGCGCGCCCGGGCGCTTCGACGCCGAAATCGCCGAACTGGTTCAGCGGCAGCAAGATATCGCGGCGCATTGCCCAATTGTATTTGTCGGCTCCTCAAGCATTCGGTTGTGGCGCTCCCTCGATGCGACCTCAACGCCAATTTCTATGCCCGGCTCGCGCGCGCGCCCTTGGGCGAGTTTTTCTACGCCGATGAGAACGAGATCGCCGAAGGCGTGGCGCCCGAGGAAGTGGTGGCGCGCTTGGCCGCCTTCCTCGATATGAAGGACGCCGCCCTCGACACGACCCCGGTCCATTTCATTTCACTGAACCCTTCGCACGGGCGCTTGGCGCAGCTTAGCGATCAGCGCACGGTCAATAGGGCCGTGCGGCGACTGGCGCGCGCACGCGCCGATCTCCACTACGTCGACGTCGCCACGCCCATGCTCGATGGCGGCAGGCCAATGGATATCTTCGTGGAGGACGGACCACACATGTCCGCGTGCGGTTACGGGATATGGAGTGACGTCATCCGCCCGCTTGTGCTGCGAGAGGTTGCGCGCGAACGCCCGCCTTGCAACCCAAATACAAATGCCGGCGCAACGCCATGAACACGCAAACGCACAGCATCGAGACGGTGCTCGCCGCGCTGCTTGTTCAGCTTGTAGTCATCGTGCTGAGCGCGCGCATCGCCGGCTCGATCGCGGTGTCGCTCAGGCAGCCGCGAGCGGTTGGTGAAATCGTCGCGGGCCTAATGCTTGGCCCCTCGTTCCTTGCGGCGATTGCGCCAGGCCTTTCCGGAAGCCTCTTTACGCCGGAAACTGGCGCTTCGCTGCACTTGCTCAGCCAAATCGGTTTGATCCTGCTCATGTTTCAGATCGGGACCGATTTTGAGTTCGGGTTGTTGTCCGAAACGCGCAACACCAAGGCGGTTGTATATGTGGCGATCGCCAGCGTCGCCGCGCCCCTTGCAAGCGGGTTCATGCTTGGGTGGACAACAGCGCCCATCCTGGCGCCAGGCATCGACCCGCTGGTTTTCAGCCTGTTCGTGGCGGTCTCCATGGCGATCACCGCGGTCCCAATACTGGGCCGCATATTGCGCGAACTCCAACTCACGCGAGACGAAGTGGGCGTCATCGCTATTTCCGCCGCGGCCGCGAACGACATATTGGGCTGGCTCCTATTAGCCGCGATCTCCGCGTTCGCATCGGCGTCGCTTTCGCCGGCCAGCACGGCGTTGCAAATCGCGGGGCTCATCGCCCTGCTCGCCTTGTTGTGGGCCTTCGGAAGGCCGTTGGTGCGCTGGTTGCTCCGCCGCTACTCGCCGATCGCCAACACCGTGCCGACGAATCTGATGGCGATCGTCATCGCCATGGTGTTCCTTTGCGGCGTGGCGACGCAGGCGCTGGGCGTATTCACAATATTCGGCGGCTTCCTCGTGGGACTTCTGTTTCATCGTCACCCGGCGTTCGTGACCGCTTGGCGCCATCAGGTCGGCCAGTTCGTGCTCACCTTCTTCCTGCCGATCTTCTTCACCTACACCGGATTGCGAACCAACATCTGGGGTCTCGACACCAGCGCCGAGTGGGGATGGTGCGGCGCCTATTTTGTGGTCGCGGTCGTGAGCAAGGTCGCGCCTGCTTATCTGGCGGCGCGCGCAGCTGGCATCGGCGAAAGGCCCTCGGCCATGATCGGCGTGTTGATGAACACGCGCGCGCTCATGGAGCTTGTGGTGCTTAATGTCGGCCTGAGTCTAGGCTTCATTCCGCAAAGCGTCTTCACCATGCTGGTGATCATGGCGGTGGGCACCACGATCATGACCGGGCCGCTGATGCATGCGCTGCTGGCTCGCGCGGGGCTCAAGCGCGACCAGCTTTTTGAAGGGTGATCGATCCATGATCTGCTGGAACTCATTGCCCGCCAGCTGCACGCTTGAGCAACGGGCAATCGCTTGACGCCTGAAACTCGTGCGCAAGCCGCGCCACGTACTTCGCCTTGTTGGATTGCAAATGGCCGATCACGGACCATGAAAGGTCGAGGTCCGACATGGCATCCGCTTTTTCCCGCGCCTCCTGCACCTTGTTCTCGCCAAATCCACGATAGCCAGCCTCGTAGGCGAGCCTTATGCGTCGCTCTTCGACTGTCTTCGATATGGGCAACAGGTGGATCGCCGACGGGTCGCGCCCAGCACGAGCGCATGCCGCCTGATACGTGTCGTGACTGTCGAAAGGTTGCGGGCTATCTCTTCCGCCGTTTCAACCGCCGGGAAGCCGGTCTTCCGCATCGCCGCCTCGTTCATTCGCTCACGACCCGAGAGCGGTCAGCCAGTGCGTCGCAACCGCGTTGGCCTTGCGTTCGAGTTCTGCGCCGTATCGCTTGGCGCTCGAACGCAAAGAGGCAGGATCGATGCAGGCGGCGGACAGCTCCGCGGCATGTCCGACCAACCATTTCTCGAAAGTCCGTGTTGACGCTTCGGGATGAAATTGGAAGCCGATCACGTTTGGCCCAAGGGAATAGGCCTGGTTCTCACAAAGACTGGTGGAGGCCAGACGCAGCGCCCCTTCGGGCAGGTCGAACGTATCGCCATGCCAGTGAAGCGTGGTTGGCTCTTCGTCGAAGGACGCCAGACAAGATGCGCGTCCTGCCTCGGTCAGCGTGATGGGCGCGAAGCCGATTTCCTTCGCACCGC
>JBEBIU010000104.1:0-9661 GCA_040080225.1 Terricaulis sp. | reverse complement strand
CAGGCGAGCGCGACCGGGTCAATTCCGCAAGCACGGTCCGCCGGGTGGTCGCGCGCTTCCCCGAGGGCCAAGCCCACTTCCACCAATTCCCGGAGATGAGCCATTGGCTCATCGGCGAACCCGAGGCGCGCGACGTCGCCGAGCTGACGCTGCAATGGCTGGAGGCGCGTGACATTGCGCCCAAGCAGGCGCGAGCCAAACGCAAACAACTCTCGCTGTTCAATTGGGGCGATAGCGCCGGGGCTTAATGACATTGAGACGCCGTTAACATGGACCGCCGGCGCCATGGACCGCCGGCGCCCTCGCCGGCATCGGTGTTACAAACACACTGCCGCCCGAGCGGTAGCAAACACCGATGCCGGCGAGGGCGCCGGCGGTCCATGTTGTGTCAGGTTTTACGCCGAGCAGATTCAGGCATGATCCAAGCTCCGCAGAACGGACAATGTTTGGCGAAGAGTTGGGTCCAACGGCCGCGCTCGCCGTCGGTTCCTTCGGAATTAGCCAGCCGTCATCGTAAGCATGCCGTCACGCTCAAAGAAGTACTTATGGTCGTACCCCTTCTGCAGCTCTTCGGCGAGACGCGCGCAGCAGGAACCCAACGGCGCTTCCTCGTCATCCATCTTATCCCCCTTCGCCGCGCAGCGTGATCAGCACGATCTCGGGCGGATTGAGAAAGCGCGCCGGAATTCTGCTGGTGCCGATGCCGCCGGTCACAAAGAGAATCTTTCCGCCCTCGTCCACCCGACCGCAAGCGTAGCGCCGGTGGCGTAGCGGCAAAAACGGGCGCCCGACGAAAGGAATCGTCACCTGCCCACAATGGGTGTGCGCCGCGAGCATCAGCGCGAAGTCCGCCGACATTTCCGCGAGCGGATCGGGCGAGTGGCTGATCACGATGGTATTCGCCTCGGCCGGCGCGCCGTCGAGCGCGGCGGCGAGATCGGGATGACCGGTCATGTCGTCGTCCAGACCCGCGACGACGAGATCGCCCCCGCGCGCGCGCAGCACCGCATGCCGGTTGCTCAACACAACGACACCCGCGCCTTCGAGCGCTTCCACGACCGCGTTTCGGTCGTACCAGAAATCGTGATTGCCGATGACGCCGGCAACGCCCATGGGCGCATCGAGCGCTGCGAAACTCGCCATGGCGCCGGCGATCTCACGCTGCTCGCGGTTGCTGCGCTCATGGCGCGGGGCGTGCCCGTCCACATAATCGCCCAGCAGCACGACAAAGTCAGGCTTCAGCGCGTTGACGCGGCGAACGATGCGCTGGACGCGCGCGACATCGACGTGGGGACCGCCTACATGGATGTCGCCGAGCGCTGCGATGGTGATCGGAGGGCCGCGCCAATGTTCGCTGACGACCTCGACCCTGCGCACCACCAGCAGGTTCGGCTCGACAAGCCAAGCATAAACATTGACCCAATATGCCGCCTCGAACAGCGCCAGCGCGCCCAACACTATCCAACGCCGGCGCACCGCCATGCCATCCCAATTGCGCAGCAGCCGCCACGTCAGCCACGCGATCAGCGCGAAACCGAGGATCGCGCCAATCCAAGCTGGCCAGAGCTGTGGGTGGGGGAGCATGCGACACCCTAGAGCGCCGTACGCAAACTTAGAATCCCCCAGAGCGCGGTGAAGCGCTCCCGTTGCGCTTCGACAGGCTCAGCGTGACGCTAGTGCTCAAGCTCCCTCTTCGTCAGCCCGAGCTTGTCGAAGGCCGCACCGCCAACGATGCGGCGGTACTACCGCGCTAGCGCCGCCTTCACGCCTTCGAGACGCGCCAATCTTCGCGCGGCCGCTTCGCGTTGGGCGTCGCTGGACGCATCGCGCACATCGTCGCCCGCGTTCTTCAGGTCCTGCTCCAATTGCGCGGAATCGACATCGGCGAGATCCACCGCATCTTCCGCCAACACCGTGAGGCCATCGGGCGTCACGTCAGCAAAGCCGCCATTGACGAAGATGCGCCGCACCTGGCCTTCGTTCATCACCTTCAATGCGCCTGGCTTGATCACGCTCATCACCGGTGCATGGTTTGGCGAGACCCCGAATTCGCCCTCGACGCCAGGGACAACTACGTGATCGACCTCACCGTGCAACATCTCCTGTTCCGGCGAAACGAGTGCGAAATTCAGTTTATCGGACATGATCTAGCAGCAATCCTTGGCTTTAGGCTGGGCGCGCCTGCGCCTGAATCCGTACCTTGAACTGGCGCCGCCCGTCCTTGAGATCTTTGAAAGACGTGGAGATCGCCGCCAACCGTCCTCGGGGCAACTCAACCCGATAAACGCGGGCGTGCAAGCGTTTGTCCTTTTGATGCGGCACATCATCGAGCTGCTGGAGTTTTGGAAACGCACGCTTCAGCGCTGAGTCGAGCGCGCTGGTTGCGCGATCGATATCGCCGCCTGCGAACCAGAGCTGAAAGCTGGTGTTCATCATGTCGAAGAACACCCCCTCGTCCTGCGCCGGATAAAACACGGTCAGTCCGGCCGGGTCCAGATTGAGTTTGGCCCGCTCTTCGGGTGTTACGGGCAGGCCCGCAATCGGCGATTGCCCCGCCACCTCACCCATAATCATGGGCAGGCACCCCTCCACGACCAAGCTCGCGGTTAGGTCGGCGCATGAGCGCGCTGCCTGCTGGGCGCCGCTCACGCGGCCTCCGCGGCCAATTTCTGCGCCTTGGCGATGGCGTCGTCGATGGAACCTACCATGTAGAAAGCGGGCTCGGGCAAGTGATCGTACTCGCCATCGACCAAGCCCTTGAAGCCTCGGATCGTGTCCTTGAGGTCGCAGAGGACGCCGGGCGAGCCGGTGAAGGCCTCGGCGACGTGGAATGGCTGGCTGAGGAAGCGCTCGATCTTGCGAGCGCGGGCGACCACGAGTTTGTCGTCTTCTGACAATTCGTCCATGCCAAGAATAGCGATGATGTCCTGCAGCGCCTTGTAGCGCTGCAATGTCTCCTGGACCTTTCGCGCCACCTCGTAGTGCTCTTGGCCGACGACGTTCGGATCCAGGATACGCGAGGTGGAATCGAGCGGATCGACCGCCGGGTAAATGCCCTTGGCGGCGATGTCGCGTGAGAGCACGGTGGTGGCGTCCAGGTGCGCGAACGAAGTCGCGGGTGCGGGGTCTGTCAAATCGTCGGCCGGCACGTAAATCGCTTGCACCGAAGTGATCGAACCCTTCGTGGTGGAGGTGATGCGCTCCTGCATCTGGCCCATTTCAGTCGCCAGCGTGGGCTGGTAGCCGACCGCGGAGGGAATGCGGCCGAGCAGCGCCGACACTTCCGAGCCCGCTTGCGTGAAGCGGAACACGTTGTCTACGAAGAACAGGATGTCCTTGCCCTGGTCGCGGAAATGCTCGGCGATGGTGAGACCCGACAGCGCCACGCGCGCGCGCGCGCCGGGCGGCTCGTTCATCTGTCCGAACACCAAAGCGCAGCGCGAGCCCTCGCCGCCGCCGGCCTTGTTGACGCCAGACTCGATCATTTCGTGATAGAGGTCGTTGCCTTCTCTTGTACGTTCCCCGACGCCGGCGAACACCGAATAGCCGCCATAGGCCTTGGCGATATTGTTGATCAGCTCCTGGATCAGCACGGTTTTGCCGACGCCGGCGCCGCCGAACAGCCCGATCTTGCCGCCCTTCGAATAAGGGCAAAGCAGATCGACAACCTTGATGCCGGTGACGAGGATTTCAGGAACCGGCTTTTGGTCTACGAAGGCGGGCGCCAGCTGGTGGATGGCGCGGCGGGTCGCACTCTTGACCGGTGGGCCGTCGTCGACCGGCTCGCCGATCACGTTGAGAATGCGCCCGAGGGTCTCTTCGCCCACCGGCATTGAGATCGGGCCGCCGGTGTCGGTGACGGCTTGGCCACGCACGAGGCCGTCAGTCGCGTCCATGGCGATGGCGCGCACAGTGCTCTCGCCCAAATGCGTCGCCACTTCGAGCACCAGCCGGTTGCCGCGATTGGTGGTCTCGAGCGCGTTGTAAATGTCCGGCAGCGGCCCGTCGAACTCAACATCCACAACCGCGCCGATCACCTGCGCCACACGGCCTTTTGATTGCTTCGTCATTCTTCGTTCCTTGGCATGTGATGTACAAATTTATCGGATCAGTTCGACAGGCACCGGTAGGCTGAGCGTAGCCCAAATGCGATCGCCGGTAAGCACCGGCGCGTTCAGAGTTTTTGCCAGCGCAACGCACGCGCGATCCCCGAGGCTCAGCCTCGTGCGGTCATAGATTTCCGCGGCGATCACCGCCTGCTCCGCGGTGAATGGCTCGACGCTCATCCCCAAACCCGCCACATGCGGCGCCGCGTCGGCGGGAGCGACGCCAGTTTTGGCGTATCTGGAAAGCACCTCGCAGAAGTTCACCACAGAGATGGCGCCGGTTGAGAATGCACTTCGCGCGACATCGCCGCCTTTTTCACCCAGCAAGAAGGCCAGCACCGCGGAACTGTCGAGCACCTTCACCGTCCCGCACTCCGTTGCAGGTGCTCGGCGATCTGTTCGCACGCCACCAGCTCTTCGCGCGCCGCTTCAAGCCGGCGGTCTGCGATGAATTGATCGACGCTGTCGCAGGGATAGCGACCGTTGTTGGCGGCTTTGACGAGTTCGCGGAGCTTGGCGGCGGCGGCGTCTGGATCAGGGGGCGCAGCTGCCGCGCCAACCACTTCGCTCAACGTCTGCCGCGCCTCCTCTTCCATACTCCGACCGTGTTGAGCCGCGCGCACGCGCAGCGCCGCGTGGACTTTGTCGTCGAGATTGCGGATTGTGAGGGTAGCCATTTCGCTAGCCTAACCTAGAGCCAGCGATGCTGTCAATGCTAGCAACGCCATCAAAGTGCCTCCGCGCCGGAGATGATTTCGATCAGCTCCTTGGTGATGTTGGCCTGGCGCTGGCGGTTGTAGCGCAGCGACAGCTTGCGGATCATGTCGCCGGCGTTCCGCGTAGCGCTGTCCATGGCGCTCATTTGCGCGCCGTAGAAGCCGGCCTGGTTTTCGAGCAGCGCCTGCAGAATTTGGCCGTTAAGGTAGCGCGGCAGCAGCGCTTCGAGGATTTCCTCCTCGTTGGGCTCGTATTCGTACACCGCGCCCTTGAGGTCTGGCGGGTTTACGCCCTCGGGCGCGCGCGCGGGGATTAGCTGCAGCGCGGTGGGGATTTGGCTGATCACCGATTTGAAGCGCGAGAAGAAGAGCGTCGCCACATCGAACTCGCCAGCCTCGTACAGCGCGCGCACTTCGTCGCCCACGATCAGCGCCGCGTCCGAGCCGATGTTCTTGAAATTGGAGAGGTCGATATATTTGGCGATCTTCGACCCATGCAGGCGGCGCAGCTGGTCGCGACCCTTCTTGCCGACAGCGAGGATTTTTACCGTTTTGCCGGCGCGCTCGAGTTCACCGATGCGCTCGCGCGCGGCGCGCACGATCTGGGTGTTGAAGCCCCCGCAGAGGCCGCGTTCGCTCGTCATCACCACAAGCAGATGCACCTGGTCGCGTCCTGTGCCGCGCAACAGAGGCGGCGCACTTTCGCCTGAAACGGCAGACGCCAAATTGGCGATCACACGTGACATGCGCCCCGCGTACGGCCGCGCCGCCTCCGCCGAGGCCTGCGCCCGCTTCAGCTTGGCCGCGGCCACCATCTGCATCGCCTTGGTGATCTTCTGCGTGGATTTCACGCTGGCGATGCGGTTGCGGAATTCTTTTAAGGACGGCATGGGATCACGCGAACGCCTTGCCGAATTCTTCGAGCGCCGCTTTGATCTTGCCCTCGATCACGCCCGCTTTGTCGAGTTCCTTCTTGGTGCGGATCTCAGTGAGCACGTCGGCTTTCTTCGCCCTCATCCAAGTCACGAGCTCTTTCTCGTAGCGGCCGACGGCGTTGACATCGATCTTGTCCAAATAGCCGCGCGTGCCGGCATAGATCAGCACCACCTGTTCTTCCACCGGCGAGGGCGAGAATTGCGGCTGCTTCAGCAATTCCGTGAGCCGCGCGCCGCGATTGAGCAGACGCTGCGTGGCCGCATCCAAATCCGAGCCGAACTTCGCGAACGCGGCCATTTCTCGGTATTGCGCGAGTTCGCCCTTGAGCGGCCCGGCAACCTGCTTCATCGCCTTGATCTGAGCGTTGCCGCCGACGCGCGACACCGAGATGCCGACGTTCAGCGCCGGGCGGATGCCTTGGTAGAACAGGTCGGTTTCAAGGAAGATTTGTCCGTCCGTGATCGAAATCACGTTGGTGGGAATATACGCGGACACGTCATTGGCCTGCGTCTCGATGATCGGCAGCGCCGTCAGCGAGCCGCCCTTGTTGTCCTCGTTGAGTTTCGCGGCGCGCTCCAGCAAGCGGGAGTGCAGATAGAACACGTCGCCCGGATAGGCTTCGCGGCCCGGCGGGCGGCGCAGCAGCAGCGACATCTGCCGGTAAGCGACCGCCTGCTTGGACAAATCGTCATAGATGATCAGCGCGTGCATGCCGTTGTCGCGGAAATATTCGCCCATGGCGCAGCCAGCGAATGGCGCCAGGAATTGCAGCGGCGCGGGTTCCGAGGCGGTGGCCGCGACGATGATGGAATAGCCAAGTGCGCCTTTGTCTTCGAGGGTCTTGACCAATTGCGCCACAGTCGAGCGCTTCTGGCCGATGACGACATAGATACAATAGAGCTTCTCGCTCTCCGGCGCGTTGCGGTCGTGGGCTTCGCGTTGATAGAGAATGGCGTCGATGGCGACGGCGGTTTTGCCGGTTTGCCGGTCGCCGATGATCAATTCGCGCTGGCCGCGGCCGATCGGGATCAGCGCGTCGATGGCCTTGATGCCGGTCTGCATCGGTTCGTGCACGCTCTTGCGCGGAATGATGCCGGGCGCTTTCACATCGACGGTGCGGCGCTCGGCAGCCTTGATCGGGCCTTTGCCGTCGATCGGCTCGCCGAGCGGATTGACCACGCGGCCCAAGAGGCCCTTGCCCACCGGCACATCGACGATTTCACCGAGCCGCTTGACCGTGTCGCCCTCTTTCAGGCCGCGGTCTTCGCCGAAAATGACGACGCCGACGTTGTCGCGTTCGAGGTTGAGCGCCATGCCTTTAACGCCGCCGGGAAACTCGACCATTTCCCCGGCCTGGACATTCTCAAGCCCATAGACCCGGGCGATGCCGTCGCCGACCGACAGGATGCGGCCGATTTCCGACACCTTGGCTTCCGTGCCGAAGCCCTTGATCTGCTCTTTCAGGATTGCGGAAATTTCCGCGGCGCGAACGTCCATGTTGCTTAGACCTCTTTGGTGATATTACGCGGGTCCCGGTCGCCCGAAGAGACGAGGGCGCGGCGGCGTCCAGTTGGCGTCAGCTCCCCCTCGATGGGGGAGCTGTCACGCGAAGCGTGACTGAGGGGGTGGGCCCCGCCGGCGCTTCCAATCGAGCCTCCGGAGGCGTCTTCTTCACCTCCAGCGCGCGCACCCCCTCCGGCCGCTTCGCGGCCACCTCCCCCATCGAGGGGGAGGTGGAGATACTCAACTGATCGCCCAGCGCTCACGCCGACCTCAGCGTTAGTCGCAGCGCGTCCAGCTTGGCTTTGAGGGAGGCGTCGAACTGGCGCGAGCCGACGCGGACCACAAAGCCGCCGATCAGGTTCTCGTCAACGCTGGTCTCGGCTTCGACCTTGGCGCCAAGCTGTTTGCCCAGAGCCTCGACAATCGCGTTCTTCTCTCCCTGCCCCAGCAGGCGGGCGGAGACGATCTCGACCTGCCTGGCGCCGCGCTCACGCGCCACCAGGGCGCGAAACGCCGACACGATGCCGGGGAGTTCCGCGGCGCGGCGATTCTGAGCGGCGAGACCGATGGCCTTGCGGCCCAATTCGCTGAGACCCAATTTCTGGGCCACCGCGCCTAGCGCGCGCGCTTTTTCCTGGGGATCGATCAGCGGCGAGCGCGCAGCGGCGCGTAGGTCAGCGCTCTCCTTCCAGGCTGCCGCGAACTTGGCGAAATCCTGCTCGATAGCGTCTAAGGTTTTGGCTTCCTTAGCTAATTCGAACACGGCCTGAGCGTAACGCCCCGCCGCTTCGGAAGCTTCGCCATCGAAGGTCTGGGCCAATTCACGCTCGCTCATTGCGCCGGCGGCGGCCCAAACTCGGCCCGCCTGCTGGCAAGATGATCCGTTGGGGGAAACCCAAACGCCAAGGGGCCGCCGCACGCGACGCGCGGGCCCCCGACGCGTGCGCCGCTTACCATGGCGCGTTCGGACTTGACAACCGGGCCCCGCCCCGGCCGATCAGCGACAAAAGCGCCGCCCGAACAGGCGCAGGGGGAGAGACCATGTCCGACGCTGCAGCGTCCGCGCAAACCGGTTCCGAGATTTCGTCGGCCAAGATGCGCCAGGTGGTGCTCGCCTCCTCCGCCGGGACCATCTTCGAGTGGTACGATTTTTTCGTCTATGGCGCGGTGGCTTCGGTGCTGTCGCCGATTTTTTTCGCCGGGCTGCCGGATGCCCAAGCGTTCGTATTCACGCTGCTGACCTTCGCAGTCGGATTCATTGTCCGCCCGATCGGCGCGTTGGTGTTTGGCAAGATCGGAGACTCGAGCGGGCGCAAAGGCGCGTTCCTGATCACGATCACACTGATGGGCCTTGCGACGTTCTCCATCGGGCTCCTACCCACCGCGGAACAAGCTGGCATCTGGGCGCCGATCCTGCTGGTCACCTGCCGGGTGTTGCAGGGCTTTGCGCTGGGCGGCGAATATGGCGGCGCGGCGATCTATGTTGCGGAACACGCCGCGCACAATCGCCGCGGCGCCGCCACCGGCTGGATTCAGGTATCCGCCGCGTTCGGCTTGCTTGGCGCGCTCACGGTCGTGATGGCGGTGCGCGCGAGCATCGGCGAGGACGCGTTCAAGACCTGGGGCTGGCGCGTGCCATTTCTCATTTCCATTGGCCTGTTGGCGGTGTCGGTGTGGATTCGGCTACAGCTGGAAGAGAGCCCGGCGTTCCAGAAGCTGAAAGCCGAAGGCCAGATCTCCAAGCGCGCCTATCACGAGAGCTTCTTCGAGTGGCGCAATCTCAAGATCGTGCTGCTAGCGCTGTTCGGCATCATGATGGCGCAGGGCGTGGTCTGGTACACAGGCTTTTTCTACACCCAATTCTACCTCGACCGCATTCTCAAGATCGATTCCCAGACGGTGAACGTGCTTCTAATCGCGGTCGTGCTGATCTCGGCGCCGCTCTACGTCGTCTTTGCGCGGCTCTCCGATTCAATTGGACGCAAGCCGGTGCTGTTGTTCGGCATGCTGCTGATGCTGGCGCTTTATTTTCCGGGCTTTCAGTACATCACCCAGTTCGGCAATCCCCCTCTCGCGGCCGCCTCGCGCGCTACGCCGGCCGTGGTGATCGCAGACCCCGCCGATTGCTCGTTCCAGCTCGACCTCACCGGCGGGGCGCACGAATTCTCGTCCTCCTGCGACATCGCCAAAAGCGCGCTCGCCGGCGCGGGCATAAGCTACACCACACAGGCGGGCCCCGCCGGTGGGTTGGCGCGCATCCAGGTCGGCGGACGCGAGATCGAGAGCGTCAGCGCCGCGGGGCAATCCCTCAAACAGATTCGCGACACCCGGACGGCATTCTCAAGCCGCCTGCACGCCGTGCTTGGGCAGATCGACTACCCCACTGCCATCGTCAACCGG
>JBEBIU010000012.1:0-40192 GCA_040080225.1 Terricaulis sp. | reverse complement strand
GGGCGGGTGATAGCAGGGCGCCGTTGCCGGCCAAGGATTTCAGCGACGAATACGACGTGATCGTAGCTGCGGGCGAGCAGGTGACGACCGGCTTGTTGGCGCTGGCGCTGCGCCGTATCGGCGTGGCGGCGCGTTCGTGGCAGAATTGGCAGATTCCGTTTCGCACCGACGCCGCCCATTCGAAGGCGCGCGTCCTCGCCATCGAAACCGAAGCGCTAGCAGCCTCCATAGATGCGGGGTGCGTCGCCATCATTCCGGGGTTCCAAGGCGTGACGGCGGAGGGCCGCATTTCAACACTCGGGCGCGGGGGATCGGACACCTCCGCGGTCGCGGTTGCTGCCGCGCTCGGAGCTGAAAGGTGTGACATCTACACCGATGTGGATGGGGTCTACACCACCGATCCGCGCATCGTGCCCAAGGCGAGGCGGTTGGAAAAGATCTGCTACGAAGAGATGCTCGAGATGGCGTCTCTCGGCGCCAAGGTGCTGCAGACCCGATCTGTCGAGCTCGCCTTCGCCCAACGCGTGCCGGTGCGCGTGCTCTCCAGTTTCGCCGAGCCGGGCGCGCCCAATCCCGGAACCTTGCTCTGCCCTGAGGACCAAATCGTGGAAAAACAGATAGTCTCCGGCATCGCCTACTCGCGCGACGAGGCCAAGATATCGCTGCTCGGCGTCGCCGATCGCCCCGGCGCGGCGGCCGATATCTTCGCTAAGCTCGCCGACGCCAACATCAATGTCGATATGATCGTGCAGACCGAGGCGCGTCAGGCGGGACGTCAGAACATGTTGTTCACCTGCCCCGACCGGGACGCCGAGCGCGCCGCCGAAACGATCGCACAGGCGCGCGAGCAGATCGGCGTAGAGGAAATCAACCTCCGCCGCGATGTCGCCAAAATCTCGGTCATAGGCATTGGCATGCGCAGTCAGGCGGGAGTTGCACGCACCATGTTCGCAGCGCTTGCACAAAAAGGCGTCAACATCGAAGCGATCGCCACTTCCGAGATCAAAATCTCGGTTTTGATCGACGCCGCCTACACCGAGCTTGCGGTGCGGGCGCTGCACACCGCCTATGGGCTAGACGCAGCGTAGGAGGACAAGAGAGGGTAATGGTCGGCCCAGCACATCTCGGCGGGTCACGGATTCTGCTGCGCAAACTGCGCGAAATCATGGGGGCGGCGGATTCAGCGCAGGTGCGCCTGGATCAGCTGGTCGCCATGATCGCTTCGACCATGGTCGCCGATGTGTGCTCCATCTATCTCACGCGCGGACCTTTCCACGAATTATTTGCAACTCAGGGCCTGGAGCGCCAGGCGGTGCATCGGACCCGGCTTAAGCTTGGCGAGGGCCTCGTCGGATTGGTCGCGGGATCAGCGCAGCCGCTGAATATTGCCGACGCGCCGGCCCACGAGCGCTTCGCCTACCGCCCGGAAACCGGCGAGGCGCCGTTCCACTCGTTTCTCGGCGTTCCGATCGTGCGCTCAGAACGCACGTTCGGAGTGTTGGTTGTTCAAAACCGCGTCGAGCGCCTCTATGGCGATGATGAAGTGGAAGCGCTGCAGACCATCGCCATGGTGTTGGCGGAAATGGTGGCCGCGAATGCCTTCGGCGACCTCTCTGAGATCGCCGAAGTTGAGGCCCGTCCCAGTCGGCCGGAATTGATCGCCGGCAAGCCGCTCTCGGAGGGCATCGTTATCGGCGTTGCGGTGCTGCACGAGCCGCACGCGCCGCTTGGCCGGCTGATTGCCGACGACCCGGCCAAAGAGGAGGAACGTCTCGGGCACGCGCTTGGCCAAGTGCTCGGTGCTCTCGCGCGCATGCTTGAAGGAGAGCCCGGACGCATCTCGGGGGTGTCTCGTGATGTGCTGGAGACCTTCATCATGTTGGCCAACGACCCGAGTTGGGAGGCGAAATTGCGCCAGGGCGTAGGCGCGGGCTTATCGGCTGAAGCCGCCGTGGAGCGCGTGCGCGGCGAACACCGTGCAAAACTGAACGCAGCCCGCGACCATTATTTCCGCGAGCGCATGCAAGATCTCGAAGATCTGGACAACCGCCTGCTGCGTGCACTCGCTGGCGAAGACGAGAGCGGGCCGCGACGCTTGCCTGACAACGCCATTCTGATCGCGCGCGATCTTGGTCCGGCGGAATTGCTCGATTACGGCGCGGGCCGTCTTGCGGGCGTGGCGCTCGAAGGGGGCGCCAGCACCTCGCACGCCGCTATCGTGGCGCGGGCGCTCGGTCTGCCGATGGTGGGCCTGCTGCCGGGGTTGCTGTCGCGGGTGGAAGCGGGCGACGCCGTCATTCTGGACGGCGAGCGCGGCGAGGTGCGCTTGCGGCCCGAACAGCCGGTCGTGACCGCCTATGAGCAGCGCCTCGCATTGCGATCGCAACGCGCGGCGGAGTTTGCGCGCTTCAAGGACATTCCCGCGATTACGCGCGATGGCGAACGCATCACCTTGCTGCTGAACGCCGGCCTCGCGCTCGACGTGCATAATCTCGATGAAGTTGGCGCCGAAGGGGTCGGCCTGTTTCGCACAGAGTTCCAGTTCATGGTCTCGGAAACCATGCCGAGGCTCGCGAGCCAGGAGCAGCTGTATTCCGACGTGCTCAAGCAGGCTGGCGATCGGCCGGTCACCTTCCGCACGCTCGACCTTGGCGGCGACAAAGTGCTGCCCTATGTGGAGGCGGAGCGTGAAGAGAACCCGGCCCTGGGTTGGCGGGCGCTCCGGATCGGGCTCGATCGTCCCGCCTTACTACGCTACCAGCTGCGCGCACTGATCCGGGCGGCGTCCGGACGGCGCCTGCGAATCATGTTTCCGCTGGTCACCACTGTTGCCGAGTTCGACGCCGCAAGAGCGTTGGTCGAACATGAACTGGCCTGGCGCACGCGGCTTGACGGTGCGGCGCCGGCCAAGGTGGAGGTCGGCGCGATGGTCGAGGCGCCGGCGCTGGCTTGGGCGCTGCCGGAACTAAAGGGCCGGGCGGATTTCCTCTCGATCGGCACCAATGATCTGATGCAATATTTTTTCGCCGCCGATCGCGGAAACCAGCGCGTGGCCGAGCGTTACGATATCCTCAGCGCGCCGGCCTTGAGGTTCCTGCGCCGCATCCGCGAGGATGCTGACGCCGCCGGCCTGCAAATATCCATATGTGGCGAGGCAGCCGGCAGGCCGTTGGAGGCGCTGGCGTTCGTAGCCCTGGGATTTCGCAGGCTGTCCATGCCGGCCAGCGGGATCGGTCCGATAAAGCGCCTTGTGCTCTCCATGGATGCTCGCGCCGCCGCGCGCGCGATCGAGCCCATCCTTACGGGCAGCGGCGCAAGCGTCCGCGCCCAGCTTACGGAAATCGCTGAGCAACATGGATTTGCGCTGTGATTGCTCGCCCACGCGCGTTGAGGCCGACGGGATTTCAGCTTATGCTTAATCGTGGCTTAAATCTTGCCTTCCACAAGCTGATCCCAAAGGAGCGCCCCCGAATCGATGCTGCAACAAACTCCCTCTGAGCCCATATCCGGAAATGAGGTTGCCCCCACGCAGGTGCGGGCGCCGCAGGCGGTGAGCGTCGATCCGGGATTGAGGGCTGGGCAGAAACTTGCCCAGGCGCGCTTGCAGCGCGGGTGGAGCCTTGACGAGGTGGGCGAGCGCATCCGCGTCCGCCGGGAATTCCTCGAAGCGCTCGAGGACATGAACATCAAGCTGCTTCCCGGGAAGGCATATGCAATAGCGTTCTTGAAATCTTACGCCCGCGAACTCGGGCTGGACGAAAAGGCCATCGTCGATCAATTCCAGATCGAGAGCGCGTTGGTTCGCCAGGACGCGCAAAAGCAATTGCGCAACCCCGCCTCGAAGCCCCATCGCGAGCGGCCCTGGATGGCGGCCGCGCTCCTGGTTGGCCTGGCGGCCGCGTTCGTCGTCTGGCGGGCCTTGCCATCGAAACCCGAGACGCAGGCCCAGGCGGAAATATCGCCTTCAGGCCAGTCGCCATCCGCTATCACGCCCAATGCGGAAACAAGCCGCCGGGTTGTCGAAATCCGGGCCGTTGCCGATGCCTGGATCGAGGCCCGCGGGCCGGACGGGACTGTATTTCTGTCGCGAACCTTGCGCGCGGGCGACGTCTATCGCCCGGACCCCAGCCCTGGTTGGACGCTGCACGCCCGTGATGGCGGCGCGTTCGAACTCTATGTCGATGGGGTGTCCGCCGGCGCGCTCGGCGCCGCCGGCATGCCGGTGCTGGGGCGTCCGATCGACGGCGTCAAGCCGCTGACGCAAGCCGAACTCGCCGCGCCGCGCAGCTGAAACAAGCTGGCCGGCAAGACGCCGGCAGGCCATATTGGCGCACCATAAGAGGCCCCCATGGACGGCGCACACGCCGATCTTCATCACATCCGCCCCTGGCGACGCATCGAGCGGCGGCGCTCGCGCAAGATCCGCGTGGGCAGGGTCGAGGTGGGCGGTGATGCGCCGATCAGCGTCCAGTCGATGACCAATACACCGACCGCCGATGCGGCCGCGACCATCGAGCAGATCCGTCAGCTGGAGGCGGCGGGCGCCGATATCGTGCGCGTGTCGTGCCCGGACGAGGACTCAACAGCGGCCTTCGCCAAGATCGCGCGCGAAGCCAAGGTCCCGTTGGTGGCCGACATCCACTTCCACTACAAGCGCGCCATCGAGGCGGCGGCGGCGGGCGCGGCCTGCCTGCGCATCAACCCTGGGAATATCGGCAACGCGCAACGCGTGCGCGACGTGGTCCAGGCCGCCAAGGATCATGGCTGCGCAATCCGCATCGGCGTCAACGCCGGCTCGCTTGAAAATCACCTGCTGGAAAAATACGGCGAGCCGTGCCCGCAGGCGATGGTGGAGAGCGCGCTGTTCCACGCCGCTTTGCTCGAAGAGCACGATTTCCGCGAATACAAGATCAGTGTCAAAGCATCGGATTTGTTCCTCACCACCGCCGCCTATCAGCAGCTGGCGGAAGCCACCGACGCGCCCTTGCATCTGGGCGTCACCGAAGCGGGCGCGCTGCGCAGCGGCACAGTGAAATCGTCGATCGCCATGGGTTCGCTGCTGTGGGCCGGCATCGGCGACACCATCCGCGTCTCGCTCGCCGCCGATCCGGTGGAGGAGATCAAGGTCGGCAACGATTTGCTGAAATCGATGGGCCTGCGCCAGCGCGGCGTCACCATCATCGCCTGCCCCTCCTGCGCGCGACAGGGCTTCAACGTGATCGCCACGGTGGAGGAATTGGAAAAACGCCTCGCCCACATCGCCGAACCGATCACGCTTTCCATCATCGGCTGCGTGGTGAATGGCCCCGGCGAAGCTTTGATGACCGACCTCGGCTTCACCGGCGGCGGCAAGGGCGCGGGCATGGTGTACGTGGCGGGCAAGCAGGATCACAAGCTCGAGAACGCGGAGATGGTGGAGCAGATTGTGGCGCTGGTGGAGAAACGGGCGGGGGAGATAAGGGGATGAGTTCTGCACATGGCCCTAAAGGGCAGCTGGCGCCCACGCCACTTCCAGTTCGCGAAGGATGCCGCCGGGCAAATGGGCTTGACCCGGCAACGCTCGAAACGTGGCCGTCTGCAGCGAGCTTTTCGGATCGCGCAATTTGATTTGTTCATCAAGCCAACGGCTCAATTCGTCATACACGGCATCGACTCCGCCATGCCCCGGATGCGTCTCCAGCGGTGCAAGTCCACGATGAAACTTCGCCTCCCACGCTCTGAAAATCGCCCAGTGAGCAAGCTCTCGCTCCATAAACTGAGCGTTCACCCGGTAAAGGCGAAAGTGATCAACATAATCGTCGACTCGATCGCCATAGAGGGATGCGAAGTAGTGGGGACTGCCGCCGAAGTCGGCGGTTCCTGTCCGAACCCCGTCATAGATGTCCCTGATGGTGTGAACCCTCTCAAAGCTCATGGTCGTACAGCGTGAGTGGCACCAGCTGAAATCGTCGACGTCCCTGTTTGGCGAAGTTCAGACTACCCCTCCACATCCCGCATCCGCAGCGAGACTTGCGGCAGCAGCGCCGGAACCAGCACCTCCTCCGGCGCGTGCTCGGCCTCCGAAGCATAGCGCCCGCCCGCCGGCGCGCCATAGCGGTGCGTCGCCAGCGTCTGCGCGTTCACCACCCAATAATCGCGCACGCCGTGACGCGCATAGAGCCGCGCCTTGCGGCCGCGATCTTTCTTGAGCGATTTGTCGGCGACTTCGATGAGCAGCAGCGCATCCGCGCCGCGTACTAGATGGCCTTCCTTGCCGGACGCGTAAACGATAATGTCGGGGACGACATAATCGCCATCCGGCTCAAGGTAAAAACTGGGCTCGCTGTCAATCCAATAGGAATCATCCAGCTGCCGGTACAGGCTTCTGAGCAGCCACCGTTTCACCCGAATATGCGGTGGATTGTGCGTCATCATTTCGACGATCTCCCCGTCAATAACCTCGTAGCGGCGTTCCTCATCAAGGATGCCAGCGTCCAGCATTCGGCTCACGTCGGACGCGGTGAAGCGCACGCGCTGGTCGGTTTCCTCTTGGCCGGGGTGGGCGAGGGTGTCGGTCATGGTGGAGAAACTAGCACGCCGCCATGTCATCCGCCACGGGCATGGACGCCCGATGTGATCGTTTGGTAGATCATTACCCCATGAAACTCTATTTCTCTCCAGCATCCCCTTTCGCCCGCAAATGCCGCATTCTCATTCGTGAGAAGGGATTGCTTGACCAAGTCGAAGAAATCCGCGCCGATCCGATTGGGGGCGACGGGGCGCTGAACTCCGTAAACCCGCTCGGCCAAGTGCCGGCGTTGATTGACGATGCCGGTGTGGCGTGGAGCGACAGTCCGCTTATCTGCGCGCGCCTCGATGCGCTCGCGCCTAACCCGCGCTTCATTCCCGAAGGCGAAGCGCGCTGGGGCGTGTTGCGCCGCGAAGTAATAGCCGATGGCGCGATGGAGCAGGGCGTCAAGATCCGCCTCGAATTGCTGCGCCCCGAGGGCGAGCGTTCGGGCGCGTGGATGGCGCGCTGGCGCGCTGGGATCCTGCGTAGCCTCGACGCCGCCGAGGCGCAGATCGACAGCGCCTTCGACCTTGGCGCGGTCGCCACGGTATGCGCTCTGACCTGGCTCGATTTGCGTTTCCCCGACCTCGACTGGACCCCAGCACGGCCAAAGTTGGCCGCTTTGCAGGCCGAGCTTGAGGCGCGCTCCAGCTTCCGCGATACCGCGCCCAGCTAAAGCGCGGTCGACAATGCCGCCCGGATCGCCCATATCGGGCCGACGGAAGGCCAGACCCATGCTGCAGCAGCACCTGCAGGACACTTACGAATATCTGTTCGACACGGCCCACCGCGCCTTGGGCGAGGGCGGCTCGTTTGCGCCGTTCGGCGCGGGCATCCGCAAGACCGGCGAGCAAATCCACACCAATGTCGATTTGCCGATCGAGAAATCCGCGCCTTCGGATCATATCTCCGGGCTGATCGCCGGCTTCCGCGCCGATGAGGCCGAGCACGGCCTGATTGCGGCGGGCTTGGTGTTCGACGGGCGCGCACGCAGCGACGATGCGGCCGCGCTGTGTTTTCATCTCGAAGGCGCCAACGGCAAGGCTGTCGAGGTCATCGTGCCGTACCGGCGCATGCCAGGGAACATCGTTGCATTCGACGCGCCGCAAGTTTCGGATGTTCAATCCGAGATATTCGCTGAAGTGATGTGATCGCGGCCAATGTCTAGTCTTGCACGATTGGAGCGGCGCCTGGGGCAGGCGCTTGAGCGGTTCGAGCGCATCGAAGCGCGCCTCGGCGCCGCCACCGACGGCGCCGAGATCAGGCGGCTGAGCCAAGAGCACGCAGAGCTGAAGCCGCTCGCCGACGCGGTGAACGCGCTCGCCGCCCAGCGCACGGAAATAGCCAATCTCGAAATTATGATCGAGGAAAGTGCGGGCGATGTGGAGCTTGTAGGCCTGGCGCTGAGCGAGCTTGATGCAGCGCGCGCACGTCTAGCGGAAATGGAGCTGGCGGCGCTGCTGCTGCTTGCGCCGAAAGATCGCGATGAAAGTGCATCCGCCATCCTCGAAGTGCGCGCAGGGACAGGCGGCGACGAAGCAGCGTTATTCGCGGGCGACCTCCTGCGCATGTACCAACGCTATGCTGGGCAACGCCGTTGGCGCTTCGAGCTAGAGAGCGTGTCGGAAACCGGCCTGGGCGGCGTCAAGGAAGCGGTCGCGAGCGTGACGGGCGCCGGCGTGTTCGGTCGCCTTCGGTTCGAGAGCGGCGTGCATCGCGTGCAGCGCGTCCCGGAAACCGAGGCTGGCGGGCGCATTCATACATCGGCCGCTACGGTAGCGGTGCTGCCGCAGCCCGAGGGCGACCTCGATATCGTGATTGAGGATAAAGACATCCGCATCGACACGATGCGCGCCTCCGGCGCCGGCGGCCAGCACGTCAACAAGACTGACAGCGCGGTGCGCATCACTCATATCCCCTCGGGGATCGTGGTGGTCGCGCAGGAGAAATCGCAACACCAGAACCGCGCCAACGCTATGAAGGTGCTCAAGGCGAAACTCTACGACGCCGAGCGCGAACGCCAGGCGCGCGAACGTGCAGCGGAAAGAAAAGGCCAAGTCGGCTCGGGTGATCGCAGCGAGCGCATCCGCACCTATAATTTTCCGCAAGGCCGCGTTACCGACCACCGCATCAACCTGACGGTCTACAATCTACCTGAGGTGATCGATGGCGGCGGTCTAGACCCCATCCTCGACGCTCTCGCCGCTGAAGATCGTGCGCGCAAGCTGGCGGCGCTGGAGGATGAAGAATGAGGGGCGAATTCAGACCATCGACGTCCCGCCGGCATGATGCGGCCTTCGACAAGCTCAGGCTGACGAAAAATGGCTTCACTCTGAGCTTGTCGAAGAGCGACGCCAGCGCACCGAGTCGACGGGACGCCGGCGGTCCATACGCAAGCAGTTTGAAATGAGCGCCACGCTGTTATCGCTCTGGACGTCGTTGCGCCGGCGGCTTGAGGCGGAGGGCGTCGATAGCCCGGTGACCGATGCGCGGGTGTTGATTGAGGCGGGCGCTGGCGTATCGCGGCTCGACATCGTCACCGACCCGTATCGCGAACTCAGCGAGGCGCAACGCGATGCGGTTGAGGCGCTCGCCATGCGCCGCGCAAGCCGAGAACCGATCGCCTACATCCTCGGGCGCAAAGCGTTCTGGAACATCGAGCTTGCAGTTGGCCCCGCTGTTCTCATTCCGCGCCCAGAGACTGAGTTGCTAGTGGAGGCTGCGCTGGAAATGCTGGCGCGCGAAGCGCCCGCGCGGGTGCTCGATCTTGGCGTCGGATCGGGCGCCATAATGCTGGCGGTGCTCGCGGAGCGGCCCTCGGTTACCGGCGTTGGAGTGGATAGAAGCACCGGTGCGCTGGCGTTCGCGGCCGCCAACGCCGCCGCACTTGGCCTAAGCGAGCGCGCGCATTTTGTGGAAGGCGACTGGGCGGCGGAAGGCCGGTTCGATCTGGTGCTCTCGAATCCGCCCTACATTAGGAGCGCCGATATCCCCGCCTTGACGCCGGAACTGCACTACGAACCGCGGCTGGCGCTCGACGGCGGTGGAGACGGCATGGACGCCTTCCGCGCCATTCTGGCGGCCTTGCCAGAGCTGCTAACCCCTTCGGGCGCATTCGCGTTCGAGGTGGGCGAGGGGCAGGCGGACTCGGTGGCCGCTATGGCTGAAGCAAAAGGGCTCACCATATTGCCGCATCGCCGTGACCTGCATGGGATCGCGCGGGTGGTGGCGGGACGGGCGCCGGGCTGAAAAACTCCTTGGATCGAACCGCTGGAAGCATTAAGGTCGGCATTGGAATCGCAGCTTGAGGCGGCGCGAGGGGTTGACCCGAGGCGATTTCGGCGAGCGCGAACTGTGTTGTCCGCAACGCGGCGCTCCTCCTCAACAAGAGGTCCAAACGAGGCTACGGGCGCGGGCGCCCAGACAGACGAACCGGCAACCAACAACGCGGGCGGCAGTTTCTGCGCGCCTTTCCGGATGATCACATGAACGGTGGATATTCTATGAAACGTCAACGTGGCCGCGGCCGGAAGCCCGGCGGCGGCGGCGGCGGACATCACAACAGCAATCATGGCCACCAGCCAAACCGGACCATGGAGAGCAACGGGCCTGAGGGCAAAGTCCGAGGGCCTGCGGCGATGATCCATGAGCGCTACCTGCAACTGGCCCGCGACGCCTATTCCGCGGGGGACCGCGTGCTCGCGGAGAATTTCTTCCAGCACGCCGATCATTATTTCCGCTTGTGGCGAGCGGCGCAGCCGGCGATTCCGGTGCAGCAAGAACGCTTCTCCAATGAAAGCGAGTATGAAGGCGACGATGATTCCGGCGGCGAAGGCGAAGTGCCGCAAGAAACGCGCGGCGGCCAAGTTCGTGAAACCCACGGCGGCGCCGAGCAGCCCGAAGAGGGTGATCGCGATCCGGGTTCGCAATCCCAACCCGCGGGGGAGGGCGATCTCCGCCGCCGTCGCGGACGGCGCAATCGCTTCCGCCCGGGCGAGGAGGGCGCTGAAGCCCGCGAACCGCGTGAGCCGCGCGAACCCAGAGAACCGAGTGAGACTCGCGAAACACGAGAACCGCGCGAGGCCCGTGAGCCGCGCGAATCCCGTGAACGAGACGATGGGCCCGAAGGCTTCTCAGGGAGCCCCCGCCCTGCTTTCCTGCGCTCGGAATAGTCCCCCTAGCTAGCGCTTGGTGCTGTTGGGCGGACGCGGCGGTGCGGCCATTCGCCGTTCCAGATAGGCGCGCGCGTGTTTTTCTACATCGGCGAGGTAGTCCTCGCCGGGGTCCCGCCCACGAAAGAAATGGTCGGCGCCTACCACCGCTTGGCCGTCTACCTTGATGTTCTTTTGGGTGCGGATGCGGCCGATGACGCGCTCCATATCCGTTGCTGTGGTGACGCTGTCGCGGGTGCCGTAAATGATTACGCCAGATGCCGGACACGGCGCCAGGAACGACAGGTCGTAATGGTTCGCGGGCGGGGAAACCGCGATGAATCCGTCAATCTCAGGGCGACGCATCAAAAGTTGAAGCCCGATCCAGGCTCCAAAGGAATAACCTCCAACCCAGCACTGTTCGGCGTTGGGGTTCATGCTCTGCAAGTGGTCGAGCGCGGATGCGGCGTCGGAAAGCTCTCCCATGCCATTGTCGAATATGCCCTGGCTGCGGCCGATGCCGCGAAAATTGAAGCGCAATACCCCGAAGCCGAAATCCACAAACAGCTTATACAGCTGCACCGTGATGCGGTCCTGCATGGAGCCGCCCGCCTTTGGGTGGCCGTGCAAAATCAGCGCGATCGGCGCCCCCTCGCGCGGAGGTTCGGAATAACGCCCTTCGACGCGCCCGGCGGCGCCGGGAAAGATCACTTCTGGCATTCGTTCCTATCCTGACCGCGCCCGCGGCGGCGCAAACCTTGACCTGGGTTTAATTGTTGACCAAATTACTGGGATATCGAGATTCCAACCTGGCCCCGAGGCAGCGGGCTAGGGCGGCCCCGCGAGAGGGGCGGCTTCTAGCACATGATTTTGGAGCCACGCGAGTGCGCGCGACGAGGATTGCATGCGATTGACCTCCAAGGGCCGTTACGCGGTCATGGCGATGGCGGATTTGGCGCTCCACAGCGGCGGCGAACGCGCAGTGCCGTTGCAAGAGGTAGCACGCCGGCAGGAGATTTCGCTGTCGTATCTGGAACAATTATTCTCCCGCATGCGCCACGCAGGGCTGGTGACCGGGGTGCGCGGCCCGGGCGGCGGCTATCGCCTTGCGCGCACGGCCAACGCAATAACGATCGACGAGATCATCGAGGCCGTAAATGAGCCGATCAAAGCCACGCGCTGCGAAGAGGGGTCGGGCAAGAGTTGCATGGGCAAGAGCGGGCGCTGCATCGCACATAACCTTTGGCAGGAAATGGGCGTACGCATCCAGGGATTCCTTGCATCGGTGACGCTTGACGATGTGATCGCGCAACGCTTCGGCGGCGCGGCCCAGGTGGCGGCGGAGTGAGATGAGCGCGCGCGCGATCTATTGTGACTACAATGCCGGCGCGCCGATCCGCGCGGAAGCGGCGGTGGCGATGTCGCGCGCGCTCTCGGTGGGTGGAAATGCCTCCTCGGTGCATGGCTTTGGACGTCGCGCACGCGCGTTGCTGGAGGATGCGCGCGAGAAACTGGCGGAGCGCCTCGATGCGCGGGCCGAGAATCTCGTTTTCACATCTGGTGCAAGCGAAGCGCTGCACTTGGCGTTGACGTCAACAGGCGCGACTACGCTTATTGTTTCCGCGGTCGAGCACGATGGGGTTTATCAGCACGCAATCCGCCTCGGCGCGCAGCAAGCGCCGGTGAACGCGGCGGGAATACTGGATCGTGACGCGTTGGCTTCGATGCTTGCGGCGGCGCCAAAACCTGCGCTGGCGGCCGTCCAACTCGCCAACAACGAAACCGGAATCATCCAGCCAGTCGCGAAGGTCGCCGCGCTGTGCCGTGAGCACGGCGCCTTGCTGCTTGTCGATGCCGCGCAGGCGTTCGGGCGCATCCCCGTGAGCATCGCCGATCTGGACGCGAGCTATCTCGTGGTCTCCTCGCACAAACTTGGCGGTCCGCCCGGCGCCGGCGCGCTGGTGCTCGCGCCAGGCGCGCCGTTTGCGAGCACACGCTTCGGCGGCGGTCAGGAAAGGGGGCGTCGCCCGGGCACGGAGAACATGCCGGCCATCGTGGGTTTTGCCGTCGCAGTCGAATGGGCGGTGCGCGATATGGAACGCGAAGGGGTGCGGCTTGCAGCGATGCGGGATCGGTTTGAGGCGGGGCTGCCGGAAGGAGCGGTGGTGTTTGGTTCTTTGAGCGTCGGCGGGGACGCCGGCGGTCCAAGACTTCCCAACACTTCGAACTTCGCGCTTCCGGGCCTGTCCGCCGAAACCGCCGTCATCGCCATGGACCTCGAAGGCCTCGCCATTTCTTCGGGCGCGGCGTGTTCGTCAGGCAAAGTCAAGTCCAGCCGCGTGCTTGCGGCGATGGGTGTGACGCCCGAGCTTGCGCGTTGCGCGTTGCGCGTGAGTTTCGGAACTGAGTCTAAAGAGGGCGATGTCGATGCCGCTCTTGCAGCGCTAACCAAGCTCGCCGCGCGCCGGCGCGTGCGCGGAGGGGCGCTGGCATGAGCGCCGCAAAGGAAGCCATTGACCGCGGCACGGTCGCCGCCACGCGCGCGCTCGAGGGCGAGAAGTACAAGCACGGCTTTGTCACCGGCATCGAGCAGGAACTGGCCCCGCCAGGCCTGAACGAAACAATTGTGCGTTTCATATCGGCGAAGAAAGCTGAACCGGAATGGATGCTGGCGTGGCGGCTGGAGGCGTTTCAGCGCTGGCAGACCATGGAGGAGCCCACCTGGGCGTTGGTGCATTATCCACCGATCGACTATCAGGCTGCGCGTTATTACGCCGCCCCCAAGGACGGCGCGAAGTACAAGTCGATCGATGACGTCGAGCCGGAAATCCTCGAAACCTACAAGAAGCTCGGCATTCCGCTACGCGAGGCCGAAACGCTGCTCGGCGTCGAAGGCGCGCCGCGCGTGGCGGTGGACGCGGTGTTCGATAGCGTGTCGGTGGTCACCACCTTCAAAGCGGAACTGGCGAAAGCGGGCGTAATCTTCTGTCCTATCAGCGAGGCGATCCGCGAGCACCCGGATCTAGTGCGGAGATATTTGGGTTCGGTTGTGCCCACGAGCGACAATTTCTTCGCCACGCTCAACAGCGCGGTCTTTTCCGACGGCTCGTTCGTCTATGTGCCCGAAGGCGTGCGCTGCCCGATGGAGCTTTCGACTTACTTTCGCATGAATGCGCAAGGCACCGGCCAGTTCGAACGCACGCTGATCATCGCCGACAAGGGCGCCTACGTCTCCTATCTCGAAGGCTGCACCGCGCCGATGCGCGATGAAAACCAATTGCACGCCGCCGTGGTTGAACTGGTCGCGCTCGACGACGCGGAGATCAAATATTCCACGGTGCAGAATTGGTGGCCGGGCGATTCCGAGGGCAAAGGCGGGATCTATAATTTCGTGACCAAACGTGGAGACTGCCGCGGCAAGCGTGCGAAAATCTCCTGGACACAGGTGGAGACCGGCTCGGCGATCACCTGGAAATATCCAAGCTGTATATTACGTGGAGATGACAGTTCGGGGGAGTTCTATTCCATCGCTGTCACCAACGGCCGCCAGCAGGCCGACACCGGCACCAAGATGATCCATCTGGGCATGAACACACGCTCGCGCGTGATCTCGAAGGGCATTTCCGCCGGGCGTTCGTCGAACGCCTATCGCGGGCTCGTGTCCGCGCACGCGAAGGCAAGAGGCGCGCGTAACTTCACCCAATGCGACTCGCTTTTGATCGGCGATCAGTGCGCGGCCCACACCGTGCCCTACGTCGAGACCCGCACGCCGGATGCGCAGTTCGAGCACGAAGCCACAACGACCAAGCTATCCAGCGATCAAGTCTTTTACCTCCGCTCGCGCGGCATCCCCGAGGAAGCGGCCGTGGCGCTCTTGGTTAACGGCTTCGTCCGCGAAGTGTTGCAAAAACTGCCGATGGAATTCGCGGTGGAAGCGCAGAAATTACTGGAAGTGAGTTTGGAAGGGTCTGTGGGATGATGCGTGGTTCCACGCACATGATCGCGGTTGCGCTTGCCGTGACTGCCTGCGCCCCAGATCGCAACGAGGCGATGGCGGAGCTGATGCCGTGCGCGGATGTCGTGTTCGAGCCGGGCTTTTTTCGCGCCAATGAGTGCCGGATCGAGGCCAACGGCGAGGCTTTACATGTGAGCTATGCGGGAACTGCGGAGGGCGCGATTGCAGGTGCAGTGACCTTGGAGCTGATCGGCGAGCGCGGAAACGTGAGGCAGGTCATGCAAGAGCCGGATGTCGCCCAGTATCTTGCGCCGCGTGTGCATGATGTCGATGGCGACGGGCGCGCCGATATTTTAGTCGGGCGCTCCACCGGTAATGTGAACACGGTGAGCGGCGTGTGGATTTTTAACGGCGAACGCGGCGTGTACGCGCGCGTTGGCGAGATTAATGGCGTGGCGGTGACCCGCACTGAGGAGGGTTATGTCGCGGTGGCGTCGCGCTCCAGCGCTTCTACCTGGAATGTCGCTTTCAGCGCGCTCGATGCGAGCGGATTGAAGCTGGTGGCGAGCGTCGATGTCGAAGGCGTTCAGCGTGCGGATGGTGCGCTTATGTCCCGGTGCCTGCTGAGCGATGCGCCCGGCATAGCCGAGTTGCAATTGGCGCCCGCGGACGCGCAGGCGAAGTTCTGTGCCGAACCAGCCGCTGTCGGGGTGTTGGGGCCATGAATATGCTAGAGATCAATGATCTTCACGTAACGGTTGGGAACACCGAAATAGTGAAAGGGCTGACGCTTGCCGTGCCGGCGGGCGAGACGCATGCGATCATGGGGCCGAACGGGTCAGGCAAGTCCACGCTCGCGTACACGCTGGCGGGACGCGAGAATTATCGCGTCACAGCGGGCGATGCGGCGCTTGAGGGCGTCGATCTGCTCGCACTGACGCCGGAACAGCGCGCGGTGAAGGGGTTGTTCCTATCGTTCCAATATCCGATCGAGATTCCCGGCCTCTCCGCGATTGCGTTCCTGAAAGCCGCGCTCAACGCCCAGCGCAAGGCGCACGGCGTCGAGCCTATGTCGGCGCCGGAATTGTTGAAGCTGATGCGCGAAAAGGCGGCTGCGCTGAACATCGGCGAGGCCCTGCTGAAGCGTCCGCTCAACGTGGGTTTTTCCGGCGGCGAAAAAAAACGCTTCGAGGCGTTACAGATGGCCGTATTGCAACCTCGCTTCGCGATCTTGGACGAAACCGATTCTGGCCTCGATATCGATGCGCTTAAGGTTGTCGCGGAAAGCGTAAACTCCCTGCGCACTCCAGATCGCGGCTTTCTGGTGATTACCCATTACCAACGCCTCCTGGACTACATAAAGCCCGATAAAGTGCACGTGCTCGCCAACGGACGCATCATGAAGTCAGGCGGCCCAGAACTAGCGCTCGAATTGGAGCGCGAGGGTTACGACAAGTATCTGAGGGCGGCGTGATGCAGCTTGTCGATCTCCCGACGCGTCGTGACGAATCCTGGAGGTACTCGGACTTGCGTATGGCGCTGTCGGATGTGACGATGCCCCCCGACGGGACGCGACCACTGCAGGCCTGGAACAGGCTCGATGGCGTCGTCGATCGTCTGGCGCTGGCTCAGGGCCAACACGCATTCACGAAGGTGCAGCCAGGCGAGGAAGAGACCCTGATAGAACTTGTCGGCGGCGATGCGCCGTTCGAGGCAAGCGTACGCGAAATCTCGGTTGCGCCGGGAGGTGCGCTCACGCGGATCATGATCCAGACTCGCGGGAATGTCGTCCTCGATGCCGCACACGTGTCTGTCTCCGACAAGGCAGTTTTCCGTCAGTTCATCCTCGCCGAAGGCGCAAAGCTCGCGCGCATCGAGACAAATGTGGAGATCGAGGGCGAAGGCGCGGAAGTGGAATTGCAGGGCGTGTACCTCTGCAACGAAGGCCGCCACGCCGACCTCACCTCAATCGTCACGCACAAATCGCCAAACGGCAAAACCAAACAACTCGTCAAGGGCGTCGCGCGCAACGGCGGCCGCGGGGTGTTTCAGGGCAAGATAGTGGTCGAGCGTGGCGCGCAGAAGACCGATGCGCGCCAGTATCACCACGGCATGCTGTTGGAGGAGGGCGCGGAGATTTTCGCCAAGCCCGAACTCATGATCCATGCCGATGACGTCGCCTGCGCGCACGGCAACACCGCCGGCGGTTTGGATGAAACCGCGCTCTTCTACCTGCGCTCGCGCGGCGTGCGGGAGACGGAAGCGCGAGCGCTGCTGACGGAGGCTTTTCTGTTCGAGGCGCTGCCCGAGTGGTTGCCGCCGAATATGCGAGGTGAGCTGGAAGCGCGGGTTGGCGCTTGGCTGCGAGGCGCACGATGATCCGCCGGCGCACGAAATGATTTTTTCGCTCGAAACCCTGCGCGCGCAGTTTCCTGTCCTTGCTCGGCAAGTGCATGGCCGCGCGCTCGTGTATCTCGACAACGCTGCCAGCGCGCAAAAACCGGATGCGGTCATCGAGGCGATGACGGCCACGCTGCGCGGGTCATACGCGAACGTGCATCGCGGTTTGCACTCACTGGCAAACGAGATTACCGAGGCCTACGAAGAGTCACGCAGCGCGGTGGCGCGCTTCATCAATGCACCCGCGCCTGAGAACATTGTCTTCACCAAGAGCGGCACCCAGGCGATCAACATTGTCGCCGCGGGGATCGACATAGCAGCGGACGATGAAATCGTCTTGTCGGTCATGGAGCATCACTCGAACATCGTGCCATGGCACTTTCTGCGCGAGCGCAAGGGCGCAGCGCTGAAATGGATCGACATCGACGATGATGGCGGCTTCGATCTCGAAGCGTTCGATGCGCTGATCACACCGCGCACCAGGATGGTGGCGCTGACGCACATGTCGAATGTGCTCGGTGCGCGTACGCCGGCGGCGGAGATCGTGCGGATCGCGCACGCGAAAGGCGTTCCGGTGCTGCTGGACGGTTGCCAGGCGGCGGTGCACGGTCGCGTGGACGTGAGCGCGCTCGATGTGGATTTCTATGTGCTCACCGGGCACAAGCTCTATGGGCCGACTGGGATCGGCGCGCTTTACGGCAAGTCGGATCGTCTAGCGGCGCTCGCGCCGTTCGAAGGTGGCGGCGAGATGATCGATATCGTCGAGCAGGGGCGCGTACTCTACAACGAGCCGCCGCACCGCTTCGAAGCCGGCACGCCGCCGATTGTGGAGGCGATCGGGCTGGGCGCTGCGATTGGCTGGTTCGCGGCCCAGGATCGTGCCGCCATCGAAGGCCACGAGGCGGCGCTGCGCGAGCGGGCGATGGCGGGGCTGCGCGAGCTGAACTGGGTGCGGCTCTACGGCGAGGCGGCCGACAAGGGCGCGATTGTGGCGTTCAATGTCGAAGGCGCCCACGCCCACGACGTGGCGCAAATTCTCGACCGCCAGGGTGTCGCTGTCCGCGCCGGCCACCATTGCGCCCAGCCGCTTATGGCGCGCCTCGGCGTGACAGCAACCGCGCGCGCCAGCTTTGCGTGCTATAATACGGCCGAGGAGGTCGATGTTTTCCTTGCAGCGCTGCACAAGGCGCACAAGATGTTGAGCTGAACCATGGATAGCGCGACCGCCCCCACACTTGCCCAACCCCAAGCCGAGCTTGATCGAATCACCGACGATCTGGTGATGGCGTTCAAGACCGTGTTCGATCCGGAAATACCAGTTGATGTTTACGAACTCGGCCTCATCTATAAGGCCGACATCGACGAGAACGGCCACGTCGATATCGAGATGACGCTGACCGCGCCGGGCTGTCCGGTGGCCGGCGAGATGCCGGGCTGGGTCGAGGAGGCCGCGCTCAAGGTCGCAGGCGTTAAGAGCGCGAAAGTCAATCTCGTGTTCGATCCTCCTTGGACGCCAGCGCGAATGAGTGACGAAGCCAAGCTGGAATTAAACATGTTGTGAAATCATGAGCCGCAGACCGAGACCGAAAATCGTCACCCTCTCCGAAACCGCTGCGGCGCGGGTGCGGGGAGTTATGGCCGCGTCAACCAAGCCCTACCTGCGGGTCGGGGTGAAGAATGGCGGCTGCGCCGGCATGGAATATGTCATGGATTATGCCGAGGCGCCCGAGCCCTTCGATGAATTGGTTGAAGACAAAGACGTGCGCATTCTGGTGAAGGCGGATGCGGTGCTGTTCCTGCTCGGCTCGGAGATCGATTACGAGACGACGCGGCTCGCCTCGCGCTTCGTGTTCCGCAACCCGAACCAGACGGATGCTTGCGGTTGCGGCGAGAGCGTCACCATCGTGGCGGCGACGGAAGGGGCGTGAGGTGGCGAAGGATAGCTTCCACGATTTCGTGAAGGAGCTGTTCGCTGGCGTTGGGCCGGTCGCGATCAAGCGGATGTTCGGCGGCGCTGGCGGCTATGCGAATGACGTCATGTTTCTGCTGTTGGCGGACGGTGCGATTTTCTTAAAGGCGGACGATGCCTTGAAGGCTGAGTTGGCGAAAGAAGGTTGCGGCCCGTTTATCTGGGAACCGGCATCCGGTCCTCGCGCGGGTGAGAAAGTTGAAATGGGCTACTGGCGCTTACCCGATTCCGCGCTCGACGATCCCGACGAAGCGGTGCGCTGGGGCGCCAAGGCGCTCGCGGTGGCGAGGGCCGCCAAGACGAAGCCGAAAAAGCGCAAGCGATAAGCTTTAGAAATCAGCTAGCCCGTCCTTATCGATGTCTCCCGCCCGGTCTGTCCAATCCTGCTCCGGCGCCTTGGCGCCGAACCAGCGGCCGAGCTAGGTCTCATGCCACTTTACAGCGCCGACGCCGACGGCGATCAGGCTGGGGCCGACAATGAAACCGACGAATGCCACCAGCATGTTGAAGCCGAAAACGGTGCTGAGATCGCCTCCCTCAAGCCAGACGCGTGTACTCTCGGCGATCCAGGAAAGTTCCTGCATCGGACGACAATCGCACAGACTCGTCAGCAATCCGCCAGACGGCTTTGGTTAAGCGACATAAAGCACCGGCGCCACATCGGTTGTAACGCGGTTGCGGCCATTGCGTTTTGACGAATAGAGACAGGCGTCCGAGCGCTCGATCAGCCCCTGTGGAGTGTCGCTTGGCGTAAGCTGCGCAACGCCGAGCGACACCGTAACCTGGCCGAGATCCTCATTGGTGGAGCGTCGGCGCAGGCGCTTTGCCTGGATAGCCTCTCGCATCGCGTCGGCGAGTTTTCCCGCAGCGTTTACGTCCACTCGTGGCATGATCATGGCGAATTCCTCTCCGCCATAGCGCGCAACAAGGAAGTCAGGGCGCGCGTGCCCCTGCATGGCGCTGGCGAGGAACCGCAAGATTTGATCGCCTGTGTGGTGACCCCAGGTATCGTTGAAACGTTTGAAATGGTCGATGTCGCACAGCATGAGGCACATCGGCGTCCTCTGAGCGCGAGCCTCGTCTATGCGCATGCGCAACGTCTCGTCGAACATGCGTCGATTCGACAGCCCGGTCAGGGCGTCTGTAAGGGACTCGACGCGCACCGACTCAAGGCTCGTCCGCAGCGTGTCGATCTCGCGGCTGGATTTCTTGAGCTGTTCGTTGAGGTGCTGATTGTGGTTGGCCATATCGAGCGTTGCGGCGGCCAGGCTTGATACAATTTGGCGAATTTGATCGGTGTCCAGGCCACGATTGAGGTCGGTAGCCGCGCTCTCCAAGGTGCGTCCGTAATCGCCGCTTTTCTCTTCGGCTTGTTTCAGAAAAGCAACGACATGACTGAGGTCGCGGGCGAGCCGCTCCCCGGCGACAACGATTTGCGCCGATGCGCTAGCATTGCCAAAATGTTGCTCGTGCATTTGAGCGGTGAATTCGTCGTCTAAGCCGCCGCCGGCTTTCTTACGCTCATCGATGGCTGCATTCAGCGCGGGGTTGCTCCCGAGCTCGTACTCAAGCCAAACTTCGTAATGTGCCGAGGACGGCGTTACGCCGTGGCCGAGCATCTTTTGCATGGCGGCCTGCGCCGCGTTAGCCCCCGTGGGCCCCGTGAGGGCGTTAGCTATCGTCACGTCACCACCCGTCTCTATTGAACCCATGGGCAAGCTATGGGTGGTTGGTGACCGAGAAGTTAAGCCGCGCCTCCGTTCGTCGATTTTCCGTTTGCACTTCCCCTGGGGCGAGGCGCTAAGCTCGGGACCGCCTCTTGCTGGAGCCGCCGCCATGAGTAAGCCCGCTTTTCTCGCCGCCGAGCATGCCAAAGTACACATGCTGGAACTCCTATCGCTTCAGAAACGAGCTCAAATGTTGAAGGGGGAGCCAGACGCACGGCTACGCAAGGACAGGCTCGCGCGCGCCATCTCTCTGCTCCTCAACCATCGCGACGATCTGATCGCCGCGCTGGTCGAGGATTTTGGCGCGCGCTCGCCAGACATGAGCATGCTCACCGATATCGTTGCGGCGATCGCCCCGCTTAAGCACGCCCGTGACAACCTGGACGCCTGGATGAGGCCGCAGAAACGCAAGGTGAGTCCAGCGGCGCTCGGCCTACTCGGCGCGCGGGCCGAGGTGCGCTATCAGCCCAAGGGCGTGGTCGGGGTGATGACGCCTTGGAATTTTCCGGTGCAGCTTTCGTTCGACGCGATCGCTGGCGCTTTGGGCGCGGGCAATCGCGTCATGCTCAAGCCGTCCGAATTCACGCCCGCGACGGGCGCGCTTATGGCGCAGCTGATCGACCTCTATTTCGATGATGACGAACTGGCGGTGGTGCTGGGCGGGGCCGATGTCGGCGCGGTGTTCGCCGGGCTTGCATTCGATCATCTTATCTTTACGGGCGCCACCTCGGTAGGACGCCATGTCATGCGCGCTGCGGCGGAGAATTTAACGCCGGTTACATTGGAGCTTGGCGGCAAGAGCCCGGTCGTCATTAGCCGCGGCGCCGACATGGCCAAGAGTGCGGCCCGTATCATGGCCGGCAAGGCGATGAACGCCGGGCAGGTGTGTTTGGCCCCCGATTATGTGCTCACGCCGCGCGAGAGCATCGACCTGTTCCTCAAGGAAGCGGTGGCGTCGGGCGCCAGGATGTTTCCAACTATCCGCGACAATCCTGACTACACAGCCATGATCAATCAGCGCCACTTTGACCGCGTGAGAAACCTCGTCGCCGACGCCAAATCCAAGGGCGCGCGCGTTATCGAGATCAATCCCGCCAACGAGGACCTTTCCCAGCAGGAGCACCGCAAAATCCCGTTGACGTTGGTCCTCGATGCGACCGACGACATGGGCCTGATGCAGGAAGAGATTTTCGGCCCGGTGCTGCCGGTGCGCACGTATGCCGTATTTGAGGACGCCATCGCCGAAGTGAACGCGCGCGAACGCCCGCTTGGGCTTTACTATTTCGGCGACGACGCAGAGGAGAGCGAGGCCCTGCTCTCGCGCACGCATTCCGGCGGCGTCACCATAAACGATGTGATCTTTCACATCAGCCAGGAAAACCTGCCATTCGGAGGCGTGGGTCCTTCAGGCATCGGCGCCTATCATGGCCATCGCGGGTTTCTGGAGTTCAGCCACGAGAAGGCGGTGTATCGCCAGACAAACAGCGAGATCATCGCCATGTTTCGCCCGCCTTACGGCGCAGCGTTCCGCAAGCAGGTGGCGGCGAGACTGAAGGGGTAGGGAGAGCGTCGCTCAGGCATGCGAGAGCGATCTGATCGATGCGACCAGGAACGCTCCGTTAAGCGGCTTTCCGAGCCGCCAGCCGCGCCAGCACTTCAAGCACCGCGCGCAGCGCCTTCAGCCGCGCTGCCGCTTCCGGCCATCCGCCTTGCACTACGAGCTTGCCGTCGGGGCGCATCTTGTAATCGTCCGGGCGCTCTTGGACGTGGCGCACCAGCGCCATCGGATCGGGGAAGCCGCCTTCGCGGAAGCTCAGCACCGCGCCCTTGGGGCCGGCGTCGAGCTTCGCAATCAGGCAGCGCCGGCACAGCGCCTTGAGCGAGGCGACGGCGATCAATTGATCGGCCTCCATCGGCAATGGGCCGAAGCGGTCGATCAGTTCGGCGGCGAACGCCTCGCGCTCCTGATCGGCATCGAGTTCGGCCAGACGGCGATAGAGCGCAAGGCGCACATTTAGGTCGGCGACATAATCCTCGGGGATCAGCACCGAAGCGCCGACATTGATCTGCGGCGACCAGGATTTTTCGCTGGGCGCGTCCTCGCGGCCTTCGCGCAGCGAAGTTACCGCTTCTTCGAGCATGCTCTGATAAAGCTCAACGCCGACCTCGCGGATATGCCCGGTCTGTTCCTCGCCCAGGAGATTGCCGCCGCCGCGCATGTCGAGATCGTGGCTCGCAAGCGTGAAACCCGCGCCCAGATTGTCGAGCGAGGCGAGCACTTTGAGACGTTTTTCGGCGCCATCGGTCAATGTCTGTTCGGCGGCGGTGGTGAGGTAGGCGTAGGCACGCAGTTTCGAGCGCCCGACGCGGCCTCGCAGTTGGTAAAGCTGCGCCAGGCCGAACATATCGGCGCGGAACACGATCAGCGTGTTGGCGCGCGGAATATCGAGTCCGCTCTCGACGATACTGGTCGACACCAGCACGTCATGGGCGCCGTCATAGAAGCTGGTCATAATCTCGTCGAGCGCGCCGCCCGCCATCTGGCCATGCGCGACCGCGAAACTCACCTCCGGCACCGTGCGGCGAAGGAATTGCGACGCTTCGTCGAGGTCGGCGATGCGCGGGGCGACGAAGAAGCTCTGCCCGCCGCGATATTTCTCGCGCAGCAAAGCTTCGCGCACGGTCAGCGCGTCAAACGGCGTTACATAGGTGCGCACCGCCATGCGATCGATCGGCGGCGTGGTGATCAGGCTCATTTCGCGGATGCCGGCGAGCGCCAATTGCAGCGTGCGCGGGATCGGGGTCGCCGAAAGCGTCAGCACGTGTACGTCGGCGCGGAGTTCCTTCAGCCGCTCCTTGTGTTTGACGCCGAAATGCTGCTCCTCGTCGATGATCATCAAGCCGAGATCGCGGAATTGCACGCTCTTGGACAACAGCGCATGAGTGCCGACCACGATCTCTACCGTACCGGCTGCGAGGCCGGCCTTGGTCTCGTTCTGCTCCTTGGTCCCGACCAGGCGCGACAATTGCCGCACCCGTATCGGCAGTCCGCGGAAGCGTTCGCTAAAGGTGCGATGGTGTTGCCGGCAGAGCAACGTTGTCGGCGCCACCACCGCCACTTGCCGGCCAGTCATCGCCAGCAGGAACGCGGCGCGCAGCGCCACTTCGGTCTTGCCGAAACCGACATCGCCGCAGATCAGGCGATCCATCGGTTTGCCGGCGGCGAGATCGCCGACCACGTCGTCGATCGCCGCCAATTGATCCTCGGTCTCCTCGTAGGGAAAGCACGCGCAGAATTCATCCCACAGCCCTTCGGGGGGATTGACCGCTTCGGCGTATTTGGTCGCGCGTTGTGCGGCGATGCGCAGCAATTCTTCGGCCATGTCGCGCAGGCGTTGTTTGGCGCGCGCCTTGCGGCCCTGCCAGGCGACGCCGCCGAGCTTGTCCAATTGCGCTTCCGCGTCTTCAGAACCGTAACGGCTGACCAGTTCGATGTTCTCAACCGGCAGGTAAAGCTTGTCGCCGCCGTGATAAGCGAGGTCGAGGCAATCGTGGGGCGCGCCTTGGACATCGAGCGTTTTCAGCCCGTCGTAGCGTCCGACGCCATGCTCCTGGTGTACGATCAGATCGCCGGGCGAAAGTGCTGCGGCTTCGGCGATGATGCTGGACGCCTTGCGCCTTTTACGTGGGCGCGCGAGCCGGTCACCCAAGATGTCCTGTTCGCACAGGAAGGCGAGCGCATCGGTCTCGAAGCCGCGCTCGAGCGGCAGCACCGCAAGCGCATGCGCGCCTTTCGGCAATTGCGTCGCCTCGTTCCAATTTCTCACGCGCACGACCGCTTCGACGCCGTGATCGCTCAACACGCCGGCGAGCCGTTCGGCGGAACCGTCCGACCAGGCTGCGACTACCACGCGCTTGTTAGCCTTAGCGAGCGCGGCGACGTGTTTGGCCGCGGCGTCAAACACGTTGGCGTCGGCGGTCTGGCGTTCGGGCGCGAAATCGCGGCCGGCGCGCGCGCCGAGATTGGTTTTGTGTTTGGCATCGGTGTCGAAATGGCTGAAGCGGCGTACCGGGCGGTCGCCAAGTGCAAGTTTGAGCGCGGCCTCGTCGAGATAGAGGAGGTCGGGGCTGGTGGCGCGGAACGGGGCGGCGCCGCGCGCAATCGGCGCGGTCCGGCGCGCCTCATAATGGTCGCGCGCAGTCTCAACCCGTTCTTTGATCGCATCCTCCGCCAGCGCATCGAAGGCGATTAGCGCGTCGGTTCCCGCATAATCGAATACGGTTTCGAGCGTGTCGTAGAAGAAAGGCAGCCATTGCTCGATGCCCTGGCGGCGGATGCGCGCGCTGACTGCATCATAGAGCGCGTCACTTACCGCACCGAAGGCCTGCCCAAAGCGTTTGCGGAAATGCAGCACCGACGCGTCGTCCAGCAGCACTTCGCTCACCGGGGTCAGCAATGCGCTCTTGAGCTTGGCGCGCGAAATCTGGGTCTCGGGGTCGAAACTGCGGATGGTTTCGAGCGTGTCGCCGAAAAAATCGAAGCGCAGCGGTTCGGAAGCGCCGGGCGGGAACACGTCGATGAGGCCGCCGCGCACCGCGAACTCGCCAGCCGCCCTCACCGTAGAGGCGCGCGCATAGCCGTTTATGCCGAGATAGTTCTCGAGCGCGGACATCTCCAATTCATCGCCGGTATTGGCGGCGAACGCGCCCTCGCTAAGGCGTTTGCGCGGTGGCGCGCGCTGCGCCACGGCTGAGGCGGTGGCGATGACCAGGAGCGGCGGCTCTCCCGGCCCATGGCGCGCCAGTTGCGCCAACGCTGCACAACGTTGGGCGGCGATGGAAGCTGCCACGGAGATGCGGTCGTACGGCAACGTGTCCCACGCTGGCAGCCGTAGCGTGGCGAGGTTCGACGCGAAAAATAAAGCCGCCGCCTCGAACTGCGACGCGCGGGTTTCGTCGCGGGCGACGAACAGAGTCACCCCGCCGCGCAGACGAGCCGCTTCGGCCAGCGCAGCCGCGTCCATGCCTTCGGGGGCGCCGGTGACAAGGAGCGCCTCCTTGGCTTTGGCCAGTGCTTCGGTCAGGCGTTGCGGGAGCGGATTTGCGGTCACCGGGTGCGGTCGCCGAGTACGAAGGCGCGAATCGCCTCGAGAATGGGTGTGTCGTATTCCTCGGGCGCCGGTTCAAAGCCCACGATCCAAGCGTAGGCTAGTTGATCGGGCGCATCGAGCAAACGCTCGAATTGGGCCAGCCCCTCCGGTTCCAGCGCCGCTAAATTTCGATCCGCAAATCCGCCTAGAATCAAGTCAATCTCCCGGAAGCCTCGCCGCCATGCGCGGAATTGGAGTTTCTTGCAACGCTCGTCCATGGGGTCGCGGAAGCTCGGTTCTTGGGCGGGAGGGGCCGCGCTATAACCCATAGAAGCGGCCGTGTCAGTGCCGCTCAGGTATGTATGAACGACGCAGCTATTACCCCCTTCCTCGCCCTCGCCAGTGCACCCAAGGGCGCGCGCAAGGAGACGATGGACCTGATCGCCAAGGTGGCGGGGGGAAGGCTTGTGCGCGATCTCGTGTTCCTGGCCCCCAACGCCGCCATCGACCGACGTTTACGCGTGCCCATCGCCGAGACCAATGACGGCGACATCGCCACCATCGAAGCCGAGGTTGACGGCCACGTTCCGGCCTTCAAGTCCGCGCCGTACCGCATCCGCCTGCGCGACGAGACCGGCTTCATGTCGGTGGCTTACTTCCGCGGCGCCGAGGAGATGTTCAAGCGCATGTGGCCAGTGGGCCAGACGCGCCTCGTCAGCGGCAAGATCGGAATCTACGAGGGCATGCGCCAGATGCTGCATCCCGATTACGTGGTCGATCCCGCAAAAGGCGAAGCGCCGCCGCCGGTCGAACCGATCTATCCGCTCACCCAAGGCCTGCCTGGACGCACGCTGCAGCGGACCATTGGCGCCGCACTCGACACGTTGCCCGAGACGCCTGAATGGCTGGAGCCGACGACAGTGAAGGCCCACGATTGGCCGGACTTCCGCACAGCGCTTGAGCATCTGCATCGTCCCGCTTCGCCGGAGGACGTGGCGCCGGAGAGCGCATTCCGCATGCGGCTCGCGTACGATGAGTTGTTCGCGCGGCAGTGCGCGTTGCGGTTGCGCCGCGCGCATCGACGCAAGGAGCCGGGGCGCGCGATACTCGGCGACGAGCGCTTCACATCCAGGCTGCTCGCGAGTTTGCCCTATGCGCCGACAGGCGCGCAGGCGCGCTCGGTGAAAGAGATTTACGCCGATATGGGCGAACCCGCGCCGATGCTGCGGCTGCTGCAGGGCGATGTCGGCTCGGGCAAGACTTTGGTTGCGGCTCTGGCGATGGCGCGTACGGCCGAGGCCGGATTACAGAGCGCTTTGATGGCGCCGACGGATTTGTTGGCGCGCCAACACGGCGCCACGCTTGAACCGCTGCTCAAGGCGGCGGGCGTATCCATGGCGGTGCTGACTGGGCGCGACAAGGGCGCGGGGCGGCGTGAAATTCTGGCGTGCTTGGCGAGCGGCGAACTCTCCGTGGTCATCGGCACGCATGCGCTGTTTCAAGAGGAGGTCGCCTTCCGCGATCTCGGCCTCATCGTCATCGACGAGCAGCACCGCTTCGGCGTCTCCGACCGCATGCGCATGGTGGCCAAGGGCTTTGCCCCGCACGTGCTGGTGATGAGCGCGACGCCGATCCCGCGCACGTTGGCGCTGTCCATGCATGGCGACATGGACCTCTCCGTGCTCGACGAAAAGCCGCCAGGCCGCCAGCCGATCCGAACTGCGACTATGCCGTCCAGCCGCATGAGCGAGGTGATGGAAGCAATTGGCGCGGCGCGCACGCGGGGCGAGCGCGCCTATTGGGTGTGCCCGCTGATCGAGGAAAGCGAAGCCATCGATCTCGCCGCGGTGGAGGATCGCCACAAGGAGCTTTCCGCCTATTTCGGCAAGGGCGTCGAGATCGTCCACGGCAGGATGGCGCCTGGCGCGCGTGAAGCGGCGATGGATCGTTTCCGTTCCGGTGAAGCATTTCTGCTGGTGGCGACCACGGTGATCGAAGTCGGCGTCAACGTGCTCGAAGCCACCATAATGGTGATCGAGCACGCTGAGCGGTTCGGCCTGGCGCAATTGCACCAATTGCGCGGCCGCGTGGGCCGCGGCGACAAGCAGGGCTCGTGCGTGCTGTTGTGGAAACCGCCTCTCGGAGAGAACGCGAAGGCGCGGCTCGATTCATTGCGGCGCAACGATGACGGCTTCGCTATCGCCGAGATCGATTTCAAGCTGCGCGGCGCCGGGGACATGCTGGGCAAGCAACAGAGCGGGCTGCCGCCGTTTCGGCTGGTGGTTCCCGAGGCTCATTCGGATTTACTAGGGCCCGCCGACAAAGAAGCGCGCCTCGCCATCGAGCGCGATCCGGAGCTTGGCGGCGAACGCGGCGAAGCGATCCGCCTCGTGCTCTTGCTGTTCGGCTACGCAGAAGCGGGGGAATTGGCGCGGAGCGGGTAGGGGTTGGCGCTCCCAGAGCACTTGCCAATTGACACCAGCTTTCCCGCCTCATACCTGACGCCCTCGCCCATGGAAGCCCCAGTGGCGGAATCGGTAGACGCAGCAGACTCAAAATCTGCCGTTCGCAAGGACGTGCCCGTTCGAGTCGGGCCTGGGGCACCATCCTGCTTCGCTATACGGGCTTCGTAACCGTATCCCTATGTCCAAGCCAATCCGAACCATGCTAGCGCAGGCCCATGCTCACCGGCATTAAGTCCCGCACGCTCGAACTTGCTCGCAGCCCCAACGCCGAGCGGGCGTTGTTTGCGATTTCGTTCGCGGAGAGTTCGTTCTTTCCGCTTCCGCCGGATTTGTTGCTGGGTCCGATGGCGGCGGCCGCGCCCGCGCGTTGGCTGCGTTATGCGCTGATCTGCACCGTCGCTTCGGTGCTGGGTGGGCTGCTGGGCTACGCCATCGGCATGTTCCTGATGAATTCCATAGGCGGCGCCATCCTCAACTTCTTTGGCTACGCCGACGACAAACGCGCGGAATTCGAAGCCTTCTATGCCGAATGGGGCGCGTGGGTGATTTTTGTCAAAGGGCTGACGCCGATCCCATACAAGCTCGTGACCATCCTCTCCGGCGCGATGCACTACGAACTGCACTGGTTCGTGATCGCCTCGATCCTCACCCGCGGCGCGCGCTTTCTGCTGGTGGCCTGGCTGTTCCAGCGTTTCGGCCCCTCCATCGCGCCGGTGATCGAAAAGCGGCTGGGCCTGGTGCTGGTGATTGTGGCCTTGGTGATTATTGGCGCGATTGTCGCGGTGCGCTTCCTGCACTGACGCGACGGCGCGCCGCAGACAAGGCGCGTAATTCCCGGCTAGAATGGCGCCAATGTCGATTTCCTCGCTTCGCCCGATCTGGCCCTGGCTGACCTTGTTGCTTTCTGGCGCTCTGTTGGCGGGCGCGCATGGGTTCCAATATCTCGGCGGCCTGCAACCCTGCGCCTTGTGTTTGGATCAGCGCAACTGGCATTGGGGCGTGGTGGCGCTTTCGGTCGCGGCGCTGGTGGCCATCCGCTTTCTGCCGGGTCTGGCGCGCTGGGTGACGGGCCTGCTCGGTTTGCTGTTGCTCGGGAGCGCGGCGCAGGCGGCCTATCATGTCGCGGTCGAACAGCATTGGGTGATCGCTCAATGCGACGTGGGCCGAGTGAATTTCGAGACGCTCGATTTCGACGCCATCGGCGACCAGAAACTCGAACCGCCAAGTTGCGACAAAGTGGCGTGGTCGCTGTTCGGGGTGTCCATGGCTGGATACAACGCAATCATCTCGATGCTGGGCGCGCTGGCGAGTTTCGCTATCGCGCTCTGGCCGGCGCGAAAGTCATGAACCGCGCGCCGCCTCCAATGCCAGGCGCGGGCGCGCGCGAGCGCTTGCTGGAAGAGATGATCCGCGTCGATCACGCCGGCGAATTCGGCGCCGTGCAAATCTATCGCGGCCAGCGCGCGGTGTTTGAGCGCATCGATGGGAAGGCCCACACGTCGCGCATTATCGCCGAGATGGAGGCGGGCGAGCAGGAGCATCTGCACACCTTCGATCACCTGATCGCCGAACGAGGCGTGCGCCCAACCCTGATGGCGCCATTGTGGCGCATCGCCGGTTTCGGCTTGGGTGCGGCCACGGCGTTGATGGGGGAACGCGCCGCCCACGCCTGCACCGAGGCGGTCGAGGAAGTGATCGAGGAGCATTATGCGCGCCAGAGCGCCGCGCTCGATGGCGTCGATCACGAATTGAAGGAGGTCGTTGATCGTTTCCGCGAAGACGAACTTGCGCACAGGGACACCGCAATCGAACAAGGCGCGCATGACGCACCGGGCTATCCAGCGCTCTCGGCGCTCATCCGTTTCGGGTGCCGCGCCGCGATCCGCATTTCCGAGAAGATATGAGTGCGCCGCCCGCTACGCGCGTCGCGGACACGAACGAAGCCGCGCGCGTGTGCGACATACTGACTGACGCCTTCGCCGATGAAGCAGGGCTTAATTATTGGCTGCGGCAGGGGCAGGCCAAGGACCACGTCCGGCGACGCTTTTTCGGCGCGGCAGTGCGCGACGTGGTGCACCCCGGACGAACCCTGTGGCTGGCGGAGTCGGCAGGCGAGCCGGTCGGGGCGGCACTTTGGCTGGGGGTAGGTCAGAAGGCATACCATTTCTCGCTCGTGAAACAGCTTCAAATCCTACCTTTGCTCTATTCCATCGCCGGGGTTGCAGGCGGCGCGCGTGGAACCGCGCTTGGCGAGAAATTGAATGCGCTCCACCCGCAGGAGCCGCACGCGCATCTGGTGTTCCTTGGGGTTTCGCCGCATGCGCAGGGGCGCGGCGTGGGTTCGGCGATTCTGAAGGAAACATTGGCGCCTTTGGATGCGTCGGGCACTCCTGCGCTGCTTGAAGCGACCACCGAACGCAATGTTGCGCTCTATCGCCGCCACGGCTTCGACGTCGTGGAGAACCTGCGTCTGTCTGATTTGCACGTGCGCATTATGTGGCGGGCGCCGCGCTAAAGATCGATCTCCACGCTGATGTTCACTTCGTCGCCGTGGTCGATCCTTTCAGCACGCCGTACGTCAGCTTTTACCGGCAATAGAAACACGCCGGCCTTGGTGTCGGCGAATACCGATGTGCGCCATTGCGTCTTTCCGATGGTGGCGATGACGCGCAGCGAGCCGAACGCGTTGCGCAGACCCTGGCTTAAGGCGCGCATCTGCGCCGAGACATCACCGGGCAGCGTCGCGAAATGCCAGGCGCCGGTATCGCTCTGGTGACGCCACACTTTTGCTCTGAACTGGAAGCGCGCGCTCATGCCGCCCAAACGGCTTTAGACATAACGCCAAGCCTCGGCGGCGGCGCGAAATACCGCGCGCGCCTTCTGCAAAGTCTCCTGCCGCTCTGATTCCGCATCGCTATCAAGCACAACGCCGCCACCAGCCTGCACATAGAGCATGCCGTCCTTCACGATGCCGGTGCGCAAGGCGATGCAGGTGTCCATGTCGCCGCCAGCGCCGAAATAGCCGACGCCACCCGCATAGATTCCGCGCGAATGCGGTTCGAGCTCGTTGATGATCTCCATGGCGCGAATTTTCGGCGCGCCGCTCACCGTACCGTGCGGGAAACCCGCCATCAGCGCGTCCAGCGCGCTTAGACCTTCGCGCAGTTCGCCCTCCACGTTCGAGACGATATGCATCACGTGGCTGTAGCGCTCGATCGCGAAGCTCTCGGTCACACGCACATGTTTGGATCCGGGATCGGTCGGGGCTTCACCCGCGCCGCCGCGGACTGCAACCCGACCGAGATCGTTACGTGCGAGATCAACGAGCATAAGGTGCTCTGCGCGCTCCTTGGGGTCCGAGAGCAACTCGCGTTCGAGCGCTTGATCCTGCGCGGGAGTGGCGCCGCGCGGACGGGTACCGGCGATCGGGCGGATGGTGATCGTATCGCCGCGGAGGCGCACCAGGATCTCCGGGCTGGCGCCGGCGAGCGCGAAGTCGCCAAAATTGAGGTAGTACAGAAACGGCGACGGGTTGAGGCGGCGCAGCGCGCGGTAGAGCGCGAACGCAGAATGAGTGAAGGGCGTAGAGAAGCGCTGGCTCGGCACCACCTGGAACACGTCGCCCGCGCGAATATAGGCTTTGCACCTCTCCACCAGCGCGCAATAGGTCTGGGGCGTGGTGTTAGAGCGCGGCTCATTCGTTTGTTCTGAAGCGGCGGCGTGTGCGCGGGGCAGGGGCCTGCCCAAGGCGCGGCCAATCTGCGCCAGACGCGCCAGCGCGGCCGCGTAGGCGCTTTCGGCCGACTGCCCGACGCGTTTGCGAGCAGGTGTCGCCAAGACGATCTCTCCGGTGACATTGTCGAAAATCGCAACGCATGTCGGCCGAACGAGAAAGGCCGCGGGCGCGGCGATGGGGTCAGGCGCGCCATCAGGCAGTTTCTCGATCTCGCGCACCATGTCGTAGCCGAGGTAGCCAAACAGCCCAGCGGCCATCGGCGGCAGCTCGGATGGTATGGGCAGCGCGGAGCGCGCCAGCACCTTGCGCAGGCTCTTGAAAGGGGGCTCGCGTTGCGGACGGAAGGCGCTCTCGGCAAAACCGCCGCGACTGATTTCGGCCTTCCCGTCGCGCACCCGCCACACCAGGTCGGGTTTGACGCCGATGATGGAATAGCGGCCGCGGAATGCGCCGCCCTCGACGCTTTCGAGCAGGAATGCGCCGGCTTTGCCCGCGCCGAGTTTCTGCAGCGCCGCTACCGGCGTCTCCAGGTCGCCGATGCGCCGGGTCCAGACGACGGCGCCTCCCTTAGCGTAGGCGGCCGCGAATTCGTCTGCATTCGGCCGGCCCTCGCCAGCGCTCATTGTTCCTCTTGTTCCCGCGCGTCTGGGTCGGGGAAAAGGGCGTCGATGCGGTCCTGGCGACGCCGCACATTCGCCCGCGCGACAATCTCGGATTCCACTGCTTCGCCAAGGGAACTTTCCAGCGAGCGCAATTGCGCGGCGCGCGCAGCCTCCAATTCCTGCGGATGCGCCGCGGGATCGACACGTTGAATACTCTCAACGACGCCGACGCGCATGGCGTGGCCGTCATCGGCGATCTCAAGGGCGACACCGTGATCCGATGCAGCAAAGATCTGCCCAGCTAGGCTCTGGCTCAGCGCTTGCGCCGCGGCCGTCCGGTTGTAGCTCTGCGATGTGCGCATCATGCGCAGCCCGCGCGTGCGCGCGACCGCCGCTAGGTTCTGTCCGCCGCTGATATCGGCTTTGATCCGCTCACCCAGCTCCCGCATCAAACGCGAGCGTTCGCGCGCTGTCCAATTTCTGGTTAGGTCTATGCGGGCGTCATCCAGAGCGCGGACAAAAGAGGGGATAATTCGATCCACGGAAACCACGACGTCATCGTCTCGCTGGAAGTCGCTCGCATCGCCGTCCGTCAGTTCGAACGCGGTTGCCAATTCCGCGCGTCGTTCCACCATGGCGGCGACTGGGCGCCCATCTTGGCCAAGACCTCTTGCGTTGACCGGCGGTATCGAGACCACGGTCAAGCCGCTTTGCCTGGCGGCCTCAGCCACGCTAGCGCCGCCGTCGCGTGCGTCCTCGTAGGCGGTTATCGCCGTTCCGATCAGTTGGCGGGCTTCGCCTTCGCCTAAACGAGCGCGCGCTTCTAGGCGCAGCGCCTCAAGATTCGGCTCAATTGCGGGGGTGATGCTTTCAACACGCACCGCCGCCCAGTTCAGCCGACCTTGCACCACGCTGGGCGCGGCGCCGGCGCGTGCGGCGAACACCGCCTCAGCCACGGGCGTATCAGGAATACCGGCGCGCGACTGATTTTCGCTGCGCGCCCCAGTTGCGCCATTACCGAGCGCGGCGGCGATTGCGCTCGCCCCCTCGCCATGCGCGAGCCGTTCGGCGGCTTGGCGCGCTAGCGCTTCGCTGGGCGCCGAGACCCGACTATACGTGCGTTTCTCCGGTTGCGCAGCTTCAGCGCGGCGGGTTTCAACCTCGGCATTGAGGCGCTCGTCGGAAAGGGTGACGCTTGCGGCGAAATCCTCGGGCCGTGCGAAAACCAGGCTGAGCGCGCGGAACTCCGGCACGCGCAGCATCTCCTGGCTTTCGCGCCAGAATTGGCTCAACTGTTCTTCCGTTGGCGCGGGCACGGCGACAATGGCCGAAAGCGGTGCTTCGGCCACCGAAGCCACGCGGGTCTCGCCGTCGTAGGCGACCTGGAGCGCTCCGAAACTCGATGGCGGCCTGGCGCCTTGCACCGTGGATCGGATGAACATATTGGCGTTGATCTCGCCGCGCACCTGCCGGCGGTACTGCGCGTAGGTTTGCCCGAACTCAGCTAGGTTCCGTGTGAGCGCGTCTGGATCGTAGGTTCCGCTGACCGGATTCTGGGCCTCGGGACGTTGGGAGATGGTTCGGTCCAGGTCCGCCTCGCCGATCGTGGCGCCGACTTCATCGAGATAGGAAATGATCGCGGTCCGGCTGACCATCTGCTCGAGCACTTGCTGAGGCAAGCCGCCTTTAATCGCGGCGTCGCGATCAACATTAGGATTTCTGAGCCGTATTGCCCGCAAGGATTGATCGAATTCTCGCTGCAGATCGCGTGCGTCTATAGAAACGCCTCGCCCAGAGGCGATCTCTGTAGAAGCCGATTGTTGGAACAGGTCGAGCATGGACTGGCCGTTGCCGAGGAACACCACGAACAACAACGACAGCAGAAAAAGCAACAGATAGGAGACCCACGAGCGGGTGAAGTTCCGCATTTGTAAGAGCATGAGAGTATCCGCTAAGCCTGAAGCGGCTGGACAATAGAGAGCGGCTCGGGCAGGGGCAATCCGCAAACAGCCCGAGGCGGGAGGGAAGAAACATGGCCGCGCTCAGACCTCTCATCGCTGGCAATTGGAAGATGTTCGGCCGCCGCGGCGATCTCGCCGAAATCGAGAAATTGGCCGCCGACGCGGGGACGGCCTCCGCCGAAGTGCTCATTTGCCCGCCTTACTCGCTTATCGACGCAGCAATTGCCGTTGGCGCTGGGGCTGGCGTCCTGATTGGCGCCCAGGATTGCAGCGCGATCGCTGCGGACGCCGCTCGCACAGGGGAAGTCAGCGCCGCCATGTTGGCCGACATCGGCGCCACCCATGTCATCGTCGGCCATTCCGAGCGGCGTAGCCAGCACGGCGAATCCGACGCCTTGGTGCGCCGCAAAGCGGAAGCAGCCCTCAGTGCCGGGCTCGTTCCCATCGTCTGCGTGGGCGAGACATTGGCGCAAAGGGATGCTGGGAAGACGGAAGAAGTGATCGCCGCCCAGGTCCGCGCCAGCGTGCCTGGCGAGGATAGAATTATCATCGCCTATGAACCAGTCTGGGCGATCGGCGGCGACAGGACGCCTAGTATGGAAGAGATCGCCGATGTCCATGGGGTCGTCCGCGAGGCGTACGGCGCGCCGATCCGGGTGCTGTATGGCGGTTCGGTGGGGCCCAAGAATGCTATCGGAATCTTCGCCGTTCCGGGCGTGGACGGCGCATTGGTGGGACGGGCCAGCCTTAAAGCCGCCGATTTTGGGTTGATTGTGCGCGCCTATCCCGCCGTCACTTGAGATTAGGCGGCGATAGCGGTTATGATGTCTTCGGGTATTGAGCGCGCCACCTGGTGCGCCCACTTTAGTCGGGACGCGCGCGTAGGCCGTTGAGGCCTCACGGGAGATATCGATTCCATGGAACTGGCGGTTCTGGTCCTTCATTTGGTTGTTTGTGTGTGCTTGATCGGCTTGGTGCTGTTGCAGCGCTCCGAGGGCGGCGCACTGGGCATGGGCGGCGGGGGCGGCTCGCTCATGAGTGGCCGCGGCGCGGCTGACGCTTTGGCGCGGATGACCTCGATTGCAGGCGGCTTCTTCTTGATGACGTCGCTGTCGCTGACCGTGATTTCCGGCGCCAACGCCTCGCGTGGCCCTTCCCCGCTGGATATTATCCCCAGCCAGCAACAGCCGGCTACGCTGGCGCCTGAGGCGCCGGCGCCGGTTCGTCCGGACCCTACCGAAAGCAGCGCCCCACAGGCGACCGAGACCGAACTTGCGGCGCTTACAGCGCCATCGGCTCCGAACGTCGTCGGCGCACCGGTAGCGCCTCCCGCTGCTCAGGCTAGCGAACGTGCGGGGCCGTTGGCCTCAAACACCCAGCAGGCGAGTGCGCGGCCCCCCGTAGTACAGAGACCGGCGACCCCGCCAGCTCAGCGGGCGACGACCCCCCCAGGCCAGCGGGCAGCTACGCCGACTGTGCAGCGACCGGTCGCTCAGACCGTTGCAGCAACACAACGTCCGGCGCAACGGCCAGCTGCGCAGACCCCAGCAGCTGCGCAGCGCGCACCTGGCTTGGTGCTGCCAAACTCCTCCGGAGCGGCGGGCCTCGCCGAGACGGCGCCCACGACGCCCGAATCGGTGGATGTTGGCGGCGGCTTGGAAGCTGTCCGGCGTGAACGCGCCGGCCCGGATCAATAAGCCTCTCGGGCGTCGGGGCTAAAATGGCCCCGAATTGGAAGGTTCATGGCGCGCTACGTGTTTATTACCGGGGGCGTGGTCTCTTCGCTTGGGAAGGGCATCGCCTCCGCCGCTCTTGGTGCGCTGCTGCAGGCCCGGGGCTTCAAGGTCCGCCTCCGCAAGCTCGACCCGTATCTCAACGTCGATCCCGGAACGATGAGCCCCTACCAACATGGGGAAGTGTTCGTCACCGACGACGGCGCGGAAACCGATCTCGACCTCGGCCACTACGAGCGCTTCACCGGCGTCTCCGCCACCCAGGCCGACAACATCACCACCGGCCGCATCTACCAGGACATTATCGCCAAGGAGCGCAAGGGCGATTATCTCGGCGCCACCGTGCAGGTGATCCCGCACGTCACCAACGCGATCAAGGAATTCGTGCTCTCCGGCCATGGCGGCGCTGATTTCGTGCTCTGCGAGATCGGCGGCACGGTCGGCGACATCGAGGGCCTGCCGTTCTTCGAGGCCATCCGCCAATTGGGCCAGGAACTCGATCCCGGGCAGGCCGCGTTCGTGCACTTGACGCTGCTGCCGTACATCCCAAGCGCCGGCGAGATGAAAACCAAGCCGACGCAGCATAGCGTGAAAGAGCTGCGCTCGATCGGCATCCAACCGAACCTGCTGCTCTGCCGTTGCGACCGCCCGATTCCAGAGGACGAAAAAAAGAAAATCGCGCTGTTCTGCAATGTGCGCGAAGCGGCGGTGATCGAAGCGCGCGATCTGCAGACGATTTACGAAGCGCCGATCGCCTATCACGCCGCTGGCTTCGACACAGAACTGCTCAAGTATTTTGGCGTCAGCGTCGCCCCGCAGCCCGACCTCACAAAATGGACGGAGATTGTGAAGCGCTTGAAGGCGCCCGATGGCGAGGTCACGATTGGCGTCGTCGGTAAATATACCGAACTCAAGGATGCCTATAAGTCCCTGATCGAAGCGCTGCACCATGGCGGCGTAGCCAACAATGTGAAGGTCAACCTTCGCTGGATCGAGAGCGAAAAGTTCGAGGAATTGGGCGAGGCCTGGCACGAGGATCTGCACGGCGTGCATGGTATTCTCGTCCCCGGCGGATTTGGCGAACGCGGAACCGAGGGCAAGATCGCCGCGGTCACGTTCGCGCGCGAACACAAGGCGCCGTTCTTTGGCATCTGCTTCGGCATGCAGATGGCGTGCATCGAAGCGGCGCGAAACCAGGCGGGTCTGAAGGGCGCGAGTTCGTCGGAGTTCGGTGAAACCAAGCATGCGATCGTTGGCCTGATGACCGAATGGCTCAAAGGCAACGAACTGGAGAAGCGCCAGGCCAATGGCGACCTAGGCGGCACCATGCGGCTCGGCGCCTATGTCGCGAAGCTCCATCCCGAAAGCCGAGTTGCACGCATCTATGGCGCTGCCGAAATTTCCGAACGCCACCGCCACCGCTACGAAGTCAACACACGCTATCGCGAAAAATTGGAAGCCGCCGGCCTTCGCTTCTCCGGCATGAGCCCCGACGGCGTCCTGCCCGAAATCGTCGAACGCGAAGACCACCCCTGGTTCATCGGCGTGCAATACCACCCGGAACTAAAAAGCCGCCCGTTCGAGCCGCACCCGCTGTTTGCGAGCTTTATCGCGGCGGCTGTAGAACAGAGTCGTTTGGTGTGATGAGGGCAATCTCTCCCGCTCAGAATCTAGCGGAATGCGATCGATCGTTGGTCTCATAAGAAGCAAAAGCGCCAAGGGATCCGCCCGCGACCGCCGACAGCGTTGATCGACAAGTCGGTACTGGTGGGGAGCAACCTCAAGCGTGATTTGCCGGATCAAGTATCAAGCGTGGTCGATGAGAATTTGTCTGGCGATCTGACATGGGCCAGCAATGCGCCAACCTGTTGGCACGAGTGGCGCCGCGATTTATTTCAGGCGACCACCTCCGCCGTCATCTCGAGCGCACGCCAAATGCTCGCCTCCCGCACCTCGTCGCGCCCTACATCGCCAAACTGGCATTGCTCGTGAACCAGCAGGCCGCCGCGACGCGCGACGGCGATGTGCACGACGCCGACCGGCTTTGTGCCGGTCCCCCCGCCTGGCCCCGCCACGCCAGTGACAGCGACCGCGATATCCGCGCACGAGTGTTCCAGCGCCCCTTCCGCCATGGCCAACGCAACTTCCGCGCTGACCGCGCCACGCGCCGCGATCAGCGCCGCCGGCACCCGGAGCATTTCGGTCTTGGCTTCGTTGGAATAGGTCACGAACCCGCGCTCGAACACATCCGACGAACCGGGGATCGCGGTCAGTGCGGCCGCGATCAGCCCGCCGGTGCAGCTTTCCGCCGTGGCGATGCGCAGACCGCTAGCGCGGCAGCGTTCGAGTAGGGTCCGGGCGGCTTCGCCGATTTTCGTGGAGAACATTGCAAGACTTAAGAACCCCGGCAACCGAATGTCCATTCCCAGCGCGCGCGGGTGCTGGCAGAGACGGATCGCCTGCGTCCAGGCGACAAGACACAGGGGCCGGCAGGATGCCGGCGGTCCGAAACGGAGCCCATGCAAGCCATCGCCCGCAGACTTGCAGCGCCCGTCTTTGCGCTCGCGCTGTTCTCCAGCGCGGCGCTGATCTTTGTCCTGCAGCCCTTGTTTGGTCGCATGATGACGCCGCTGCTTGGGGGCAGCCCGCAGGTTTGGAATACGTCGATGGCGTTTTTCCAGGCGGCTTTGTTGGCGGGGTATCTCTACGCGCACCTCCTGGCGCGGCTGAACGACATGCGTTTGCAGGCGCTGATCCATGGCGGCGTGCTGATCGCTGCTTGCCTCTTTCTGCCGGTACACGTCAGCGCGATGCTGGGGCCGCCCAATTCTGAGCAACCGGTCCCGTGGCTCCTCGGTGTGCTCGCACTCTCCGTCGGCGCGCCGTTTGCGGCGGCGTCCGCCACCGCGCCGCTGCTGCAAGCCTGGTACGCACGCTCCGGCCGCGCCGATGCGCAGGATCCTTATTATCTCTATGCCGCGAGCAATCTCGGCAGCTTCGCCGGCTTGCTGGCGTACCCAACCTTGATCGAACCCCTGATGGGGGCGGGGGCGCAAAGTTTAGCCTGGGCAACCGCCTATCTCGCCGTCGGTATGGTCATCGCGGCCTGCGCACTGCTCGCCATCGCTGCTCGCGGATCGGCGCCGGTGCAAGCGGATGGCGGGATTGCTCCCACCTGGCGGCGGCGCGCATATTGGATCGCTGCTGCTGCGGCGCCGTCCGCGCTTTCTCTCGGCGTCACCCTGCACATATCCACCGACATCGCATCGGCGCCGATGCTGTGGGTGATCCCGCTCGCGCTCTATCTGCTGACTTTCGTGCTGGCGTTTGCACGAGGCGGGCAAAAAATGGCGGTTGCGGCGCAGATCGTCTTTCCGCTGACACTGTCTTTGTTGTTGTTGTCCGATGAGATGGGCGACAATTGGCTCGTCTCGGCGTCGCTGGTTCTGCTTGGCTATTTTTTCGCGGCGCTGATCTGCCATCTCGCGCTCGCGGCTTCGAAACCTGGCGCCGCGCGGCTTACCGAGTTCTATCTCTGCGTCTCGCTCGGCGGCGTGCTCGGGGGAGCGTTCGCCGCGCTTGCGGCGCCGGTGATCTTCAACAACGCTTACGAATATCCGATTGCGCTTGCAGCGGCCTGCCTGTTTTGCCGCGCCCAAACTCCGCGTTTCCGGGTTGCCGACGCAGCGTTCGGCGCTGCCTTTGCCGCGTTCATACTTGCGCTCATGTCGCTCGCGTGGGCGCCGCCTGCGCCGACGCTTGCGCTCGGTGCGTTGGGGTGCGTGGCCGCGATTGTCGGAACCGCGTTGCGCGGCGACCAACGCACGCTGCAAGGCCGGTACATCATTATGGC
>JBEBIU010000011.1:0-40727 GCA_040080225.1 Terricaulis sp. | reverse complement strand
GGCGTGGGGCTGGTGGTCTCGCCGCTGATTGCGCTGATGGCCGACCAGGTCGCCGCGCTGCGTGCGGCGGGGGTGAAAGCGGCGCGGCTGGATTCCACGATCCCCGCCGACGAACGCCGCGCCTCGCTCGATGCAGCGCGCGCCGGCGATCTCGATCTCTTATACCTCTCGCCAGAAGGCTTGTTCGCGCCAAATTTTCTCGATGCGCTACGCGAGTGCCCGCTTTCGCTGATCGCCATCGACGAAGCCCATTGCGTCAGCCAATGGGGTCATGATTTTCGCCCCGATTATCGCGCGCTTGGGAAGCTCGCGGAGATGTTCCCGCACATTCCGCGCATCGCCGTCACCGCCACCGCGGACCTGAAAACCCAAACCGACATCCGCACTCAACTCCGCCTCGAACACGCGCGCGCGTTCGTCGACTCGTTCGATCGCCCCAATCTCGTGCTCGCCGCAGAGCGCAAGAACACCCGCCCCGGGGAGCGCGTGCTCGATCTTGTACGGGCGCGGTCGGGGGTTTCCGGAATCGTCTATTCGTCCACGCGCGACGGCGTCGAAACCATCGCCGACAATCTGCGCGGCGCCAATATCGACGCACTCGCCTACCATGCCGGGCTCGAGCCAGGCGTTCGCGCCGAACGGCAGAAGCGTTTCCAGATTCAAGACGACGTGGTCATGGTCGCGACCATCGCGTTCGGCATGGGCGTAGATAAACCTAACGTGCGCTTTGTCATCCACGCCGATCCGCCGAAGTCGATCGAAGCATATTGGCAGGAGGTCGGCCGCGCCGGGCGCGACGGGGAAACCGCCGAGGGCGTGGCGCTTTTCGGCGCGGGTGATTTGCGGCGCGCCTTGATGTGGGCGAGCCAATCCAACGCCACCGAGCAAATCAAGGCCGTACAGGCCAAGAAAGCGCGGCAGGTGTTCAATTTCCTCGACGGCCTTTCCTGCCGCCGCGCCGGCGTGCGGCGTTATTTCGGCGAAGAGAACGCGCAGGCGTGCGGAGTTTGCGATGTCTGCGCCGAGCCGCCGGTGTCCATCGACGCCACCGAATTAGCGGGCAAAGCGATCGCGGCGGTGATGCGTATGGATCAGCGCTTCGGGCGCGGGCGCGTGGTGGATCATCTGCTCGGCAAAGCGCCGCGCGATGCGCTGGACGAACAATACGCAACACGCAGCACCTACGGGATCGGGAAGGAGCAGAGCGAAGCGCTGTGGCGGCGCGTGATCGAGCATCTGTTGTTCGAAGGCGTGCTGTCGGAAGGCGACGACGAGCGTCCAGTTCTCCAAGTCGCCGACGATGCGGCCGCGCGCGCTATTTTCCGTAAGGAGAGCGAAATTCGTGTGCGCGAGGAGGCGAAGAGCACACGTCGCTCCAAGGAAGAACGCCGCGCCGCCCGCGACGCCAAACGAGGCGTTCAAGCGGGCCTGGCTGGCGAAGACGCAAAGCTGTTCGAAGCGCTGCGCGCCTGGCGACGCGAGGCCGCCGCAGCCCAGGGCGTGCCGCCTTACGTCATCTTCCACGACACAACGCTCGCGGCCATCGTCGCCGCCAAACCCGCCGACCTCACAGCGCTCGCACGCGTGCCGGGCATCGGCGAAGCCAAACTCAAGCGCCACGGCGCGACCTTGTTGGGTTTGCTGCTCGGGAGCTAAAGCCGCGCGCGCAATGTCGGAATCGCCGAGGCGCCGGCGTCGCGTTTCGACAAGCTCAACGTGACGCCATCCTTCGTCAGCCTGAGCCTGTCGAAGGCCGCGCCTTGCCTGCATCCGATTAAACGCACAGCGTATTACGGCGTCGTGCGCTGGGGGTGTCGCCTCAACTTTGCCCGCGCACCATCACCGCCACGAAGAAGCCGTCGCAGCCGGTGAGGCGCGGCGTCATCTGCAGGGCGTGTCCACGTTCATAAGCGGGCGCTATCTTTGCCAACGGCGCCGGCTCGAACTCAGCATTGGCGACAAACGCAGCGACCTGATCCTCGTTTTCCTCCGGCAGCACCGAGCACGTCACATACACAAGCCGCCCGCCCGGCCTGACCAGGGGTGCGGCCAGCGCCAGCGCGGCGCGCTGCTCCTCCAAGCGCTTGGAGAGCGCATTGGGACGCAGCCGCCATTTGGAGTCCGGCGAGCGACGCCAGGTGCCAGATCCCGTACACGGCGCATCGACCAGGACCACATCCATGCGCCCGCGCAAATCGGCCAGCGCATCTTTCCCGCGCAGCGGCGGGCGAATTTGCACGTTGCGCGCGCCCGCCCGCTCCAGCCGCGCGCGCAGCGGCGCAAGCCTCGCGCCATCCACGTCGTGCGCAAAAATTTGACCCTTGTTTTGCATCGCCGCAGCCAGCGCCAAACTCTTGCCGCCGCCGCCGGCGCACACATCCGCCACCTGCATCCCCGATTTCACGCCGCACAGGAGCGCTGCGATTTGGCTGCCCTCGTCCTGCACTTCGAACCAGCCTTTGAGAAAGCTCTGCTCGACAGCCCACGGAAATGTGCGTCCCTGCGTCCACGGGATGCGCACCCCGTCGGGGGCGTAGGGCGTCGGCGACGGCGCTTCACTCAGCTTCGGGCTGTCGCTCAACGCCGCGATCAGTTTTTCGCGCGTGGTCTTCAACGTATTGGTGCGCAGATCGAGCGGCGCCGGTGCGGCAAGTGCTGCGCCCTCCTCGGCGGCGAGTTTGGCGAACGCGCGCTCGAAACTTCCCGCCAGCCACTCGGGGTAATCTCCGCGCACCCAGGCGGGAGCGGCTTCGATCGTGTCCCCGACAAGTGCTGCGCGTTCCGCTTCGGTTGGCGGCGGCGGCGCGTGGGGATCGTCGTAAGTCGATTGTTCGATCCAGTCGGCGTCGCGGCCGAAGCCCCAACGCAGCGCCCCCCACACCCATGCGCGGGGCGTATCTGTCCCCATGCGCCAGGCACTCGATTGCTTCCAGCGCAGCGCAGCGAACACAAGATCGCCGATTTCGGCGCGATCCTTCGATCCGGCGAAGCGGTGCGCCAGCATCCACTCCTTGACCGCATCCGCAGCCGGGCGACGCTGGTTCTCCAGCGTGGACAAGATCTCGATGGCGGCTTGCTGGCGGGCGCCGGGGCGCATGGTGTCGTTCCGTTTTGCGTAGGGCATGGGTTGACCACGCGAGGGCCATCATGTCCATGGCTCCAATCATTGCTCAAGGCCCGACCCTGGAGTGGGAAACAGATGTCTGAACCCAACAAGCCAGAGGCCCAACGCGGTTACAAATACTTTGAGTTGGTGATGGCCGCATTCGTGGCGGTGCTGCTGTGTTCGAATCTGATCGGCCCGGCGAAAGCCGCGCAAGTGAGCTTGCCCTTCATCGGCGCCGTCACTTTCGGCGCGGGGGTCTTATTTTTTCCAATCTCCTACGTCTTCGGCGACGTGCTGACGGAAGTGTATGGGTACGCGCGCGCGCGCAAAGTAATCTGGGCGGGGTTCGGCGCTCTCATCTTCGCGGCGATCATGTCGGCCGTGGTCGTCGCCTTGCCGCCGGCGCCGGGCTGGCCAAATCAAAGCGTCTACGAGATCGCCTTCGGCAACACCTGGCGGCTGGTGCTTGCCTCCATCACCGCTTATTTCTGCGGCGAATTCGTCAATTCGTTCGTACTGGCGAAAATGAAAGTGTGGACGCAAGGGCGCCACATGTGGGCTCGCTTCGTCGGTTCAACCATGGCGGGAGAGGCTGTCGACAGCGCTATCTTCTATCCGCTCGCCTTCCTGGGATCGGGCATCATGCCAGACGCGCTGGTGTGGCAGCTCACAATCACGCAATTCGTGGCGAAAACCGCCGTGGAAATCGCGCTCCTGCCGATCACTTATCGCGTCGTGGCCGCGTTGAAACGCGCCGAGCGCGAGGATTATTACGATCGCGGCACGGATTTCAATCCACTGAAGATCTGACCTGGCCGCAACTGACGTAGCACGGACCGCCGGCGCCCTCGCCGGCATACGGTGTTGCGGACACGCCGCCGCGCGAGCGGTAGCAAACTCGGCATGCCGGCGAGGACGCCGACGGTCCGTGTTTACCCACTCGAACTCTCCGCCGCAATCGCGTGCCCGAACACCACGAGGTCGCCGTCCGGCGCCAGGATGCACAACTCGCGTTGACCGTAGGGCTTATCGGCTGGCCCATGCACGTTGCCGGGCGGAAGCAGATCGAGCTTCGGCTTCAGTTCCGCATAGAGCACATCCACATCGCGAACGTCGAAATAATGCGCAAAGCGCCGGTCGCCCGGCGTGACATCGGTATAGATGCTGCGGTCCATGATGCGCACGGCTACCGTCTCACGCTGTACGTAGGCATAGCCCCCGCTCTTGACCAGCGCGCGAAAACCAAGCAAATCGATGAAGAATGTCACCGCCACGTCAAGGTCGGGAACCCACATCACCGAAGTGGCTTGGATGAAATTTCCGCGCTCGCCCACGCTCAGCTCCCGAGCGGATAGTTCGGCGCTTCGCGCGTGATCGCCACATCGTGCACGTGGCTCTCGCGCAGGCCTGCGGCGGAAATCTTTACGAACCTCGCCTTGGCGCGCATTTCGGTGAGATCGCGTGCACCGACATAGCCCATCGCCGCACGTAGCCCGCCTATCAGCTGGTGAATGATGTTGGCCACCGGCCCTTTGAACGGCACGCGACCCTCGATACCCTCGGGGACGAGCTTCATCTGGTCGGTGACTTCCTTCTGGAAATAGCGGTCAGCCGAGCCACGCGCCATAGCGCCGAGCGAGCCCATGCCGCGATAGGTCTTGTACGAACGGCCTTGATAGAGCTGAATTTCGCCTGGCGCTTCCTCGCTTCCTGCGAGCAGCGAGCCGATCATCGCCACTTCCGCTCCACCCGCGAGCGCCTTGGCGAGGTCGCCGGAAAATTTGATGCCGCCATCGGCGATCACCGGCACGTTCTGCTTCTGCGCTGCGCTCGCTGCATCCATAACCGCCGTCAATTGCGGCACGCCGACGCCGGCCACCACGCGCGTGGTGCAGATCGAGCCCGGCCCGATGCCAACCTTCACCGCGTCCGCGCCCGCATCGATCAATGCCTTGGCGCCGTCGGCGGTGGCGATATTGCCGGCGATGATCTGGGTTTTGTTGGAGGCGCGCTTGATGCGGCTCACCGCCTCCAGCACGCCCCTCGAATGGCCGTGCGCCGTGTCGATCACCACCACATCGACGCCCGCCTCTATCAGCGCCAGCGAGCGCTCATAGCCTTGATCGCCGATGGTGGATGCAGCGCCCACCAGCAAGCGCCCGCGCTCATCCTTGGCGCGATTGGGAAAGGCCTGCGCCTTCTCGAAATCCTTCACCGTGATGAGGCCAGCTACGCGCCCCGCATCGTCGACCACGATAACGCGCTCGATGCGGTGCTTGTGCAAGAGCTTCTTGGCTTCGCCTTCGTTGACGCCCTCGTGCACGGTGACGAGATCGTCCTTGGTCATCAGGTCGGCGACGCGCTCGTGTTTCTCGGCAAAGCGCATATCGCGATTGGTCAGGATGCCGACCAGCTTTCTGGTTTCCCGGTCTATCACTGGAAAGCCGGAAATGCGGCGTTCCTCCTTGATGGCGATGATATCGCCCACGCTCTGATCGGGATGGATGGTGATCGGATCGATCACCATGCCACTCTCGAACTTCTTGACCATCTTCACCTGGTCGGCCTGTTCGGCCGGCGTCATGTTGCGATGAATGACGCCCAAGCCGCCCGCCTGCGCCATGGCGATGGCGAGCCGCGCCTCGGTAACGGTGTCCATGGCCGCGGAAATGAGGGGGATGTTGAGCGCGATGCCGCGCGTGAGTCGGGTGGCGGTGACAGCGTCCGCCGGCAGCACCTCGGACGGCCCCGGCTCCAAGAGCACGTCGTCAAAGGTCAGAGCTTCACGGATTTCCATGGACGGCTGGTAGAGATTCGGGCGCGCGTTGACAAGTGGGAATGGCGATTACAACTCTCCATCATGAAGCGGCCTGCCATTTTCGCCCTCCTGCTGGCGGCTGTGTTGACGGGTTGCGCCCCGGCCGACCAGCGCCTTGAGCAACTTGCAGCGCAGGCGGACCGGGCCTGCGAAATGAGCGTTGAGCACATCGACCCCCGCGATTTCTTCCGGTCAGAGGCCCAGATTTGCTACGGCTATCGCGCCGTCAACGATCGCCCGCTCAACTGGAGAGACGTCTACACGATCACGGGGAAGGGGCGCTTCGGTTTCGCTACGTTCGAGGTAGATCGCGGCCGCATCGAAGGCGATGCTGCGGTCGTGCTGTTTCCAGACCGAGACTACGTGTGCGAAGCGCGAGAAAACCTTCGGATCGTTAGAGACCGATTTGCTGAACTCACGATCCCGTTCTCCGGCGCCTGTGTTTGGGTTGTGCAAACCGGTTGAAGCCCATCGCCGTCTAGACAGCCGGAAAACGTCCCCGCGTCCGCGCTCCTTGCAGGCTCCAATCTAACTCGCCGCAACCATCAGCGCACCTCACCACACCACCTCGCACCCGAACGCCGCGAACACCGGGTCCGATGTCGCAATCGGCAACCGCTCCAGCTGCGATTGCGCGATGAGCAACCGATCCCACGGGTCCTTGTGCGTCATTGGCAGGCGCCCTGCTGCCGCGGCATGTTGGAAACTGATCGGCAGGAAACGATACCCGGCGCGCTGCAATGCGGTCATCAAATCCAAGGGCAAGAACGGCATGGGTTTGCCGAGCGCCCGTTTTTGCTCGATCTCGTAGGCGGATACAGCACTGACGAACACATCGGCGCCGGGCGTTTCGATCGCCGCCCGCGCTACCGCCGACAGACGACGGTCTCCTGTAAGAAACCAAATCAGCGCGTGCGTATCAAGCAACACGCTTTATCCGTTCGCTTCGGTCGGCAATCCCCAAAGACTGGCGTCATCCTCGTCGAGCGCGTCGTCCGGATTCCAGTCCGCAGGCACCAGATGTCTCCACATCCCTGCCTTCAACGCTGGCATTTCCCGCGTGGCTAGCGGCGCCAAGCGCGCAATCGGTTTGCCGGCGCGCGAGATGGTGATCTCCTCGCCGGCTTCGACGCGCGCAAGCAATTCCGAAAGTTTGGCCTTTGCTTCCGCGACGTTTATGGCGACTGACATGTTCGTATAGTGACCAACTCAGTTGGTCACGTCAACTACCGCTCCAACGTTATCGCCCGCCCGAGCCATACACAAAATCCCACGGCGCTCCCGTCTCTCCGAGGACAAACGCCACGATGCGCGCGAACTCGCTCTCGGCGCGGACGTCGTTCGAGAGAACAACCACGCAGCGGCGGCGCGCTTCGATGCAGACCCAGATGTTTCCCGTCCAATCGTTGTGCCCGCCGCGCATAAAGCCAGGCCCCTGGGGCCCCGCGAAGGTGAGCACGCCCAGGCCCGAGGCGAGGTCGGGGCGTCGCAACGCGGGCGGGAGTTCCGGTTGCAACACGGGAAACTGACTGGCGACCGTAATCGGCAGCATGGGGCGGACGATTTCGGCGCGCGTCGCGCGCGTGACGCCATCGCCGCGTACAAATCCGGCCGCGAACTGGGCGAAATCGGCGATGGTCGTATCCATCGAGCCGGCGGCGCGTACTGCGCTGCGCTCATCGTGCGGCTCAGTCGAACCGTCCAGCGCCCAGCCATCCGCGAGATTGCTGGCGAAGTCCGCCCGCCACATCATGCTGGTGTTGGCCATGCCGAAGCGATCGAACACGCGCCGCTGCATTTCACGCCCGACATCGAGGCCAAGGCCCTGCTCCAGCACGAACTGAAGTAAAATGATCCCGTCGCCCGAATAGGAATAGTGCGTGCCGGGATCGAAATGGATGCGCAGCCGCCCATCGGGTTCCAGAAAACCAAAATTTGCGAACCCGGATGAATGCGTGAGCAGAATGCGTGGCGTCAGGGACCGCCATCGTTCGTCGCCGGCAAGATCGCTCCAACGCGCGTAAAGGTCCTCGACCTCTGGCTCTGTGTAGTCCAACAATGGCCGCGCCAAGTAGTGGTCGATCGTAGTGTCGAGATCGATGGCGCCCTCTTCGACCAATTGCGTCACCATGTAGGCGAAGGCGACCTTGGTCAGCGATGCGCCGTACATGATGGTGTCGGTTTGCAGCGGTTCGCCGGCTGCGTTGCGGCGGCCATAGGCGTTGACGTAAACGACCCGCCCCTCGTCGATGACGGCGACTGCCATGCCTTGCGCGCCGCTTGCGGCCATGGCGCGGGCTACCTCGGCGTCAACGGAAGCGTGGCTCGGCAGGGTTAGCACGACCTGTTGGGGTGTCGCGCATGCGAAAACGGCTAGGGCGGCGATAGCAAGCAGGTGACGGGTCATTGGCGCTCCTCAGGCGCCGATATCGCCCGATCCAACGGCGCCTGACGCCTCAGATTCCGGCGCCACCGCCGAAATTTGCGATCTGAGACGTCGGAATTCGCTGGGGCTCGCGCCATGGACGGCCCGAAACGCTCGATTGAAGGTGGCCTTGGAGCTAAAGCCCGCGTCGAGCGCGATTTGCACCAGGGTCGCGTTGGAATTGCTGATCAGACGCGCAGCTTCCGTGGCCCTCATCCGGTTGATCATTTCGTTGAAGTTGATGCCGAGGCCTTCGTTCACCGCCCGGGACAGATAGGCGGTGTTGGTCCCCAACCTCCCCGCGAGGTCGGCCAAGCTGAGGTCCGGTTCGCGCCACCAGCCTTCCGCTAGCGTTCGCGATCGCCAGCGCGAGCCAAGCTCGGCCCAGTCCGGCCCCTGGGCGGCAGTCGGCTCTGCGATCGTTGGCGATGGCGCAGTCATTATCGGGAAGAGACGTTCCGAATAGCGCCAACCTTCCACGCCAAGCCATGTCGCCCAAACTCCTAGCCAGAGATAGAGGGGGCCGGTTTCGAGTTCACCCACGAACCATGTGTAAAGCCGCAACAGCGTGAGCGCGAGAAGTGTCGCGAGCAGCGTGATCAACGCACCAGCGATCCAACGCGCCGCGTACCGGTCGGCGTCGCTGCGCGCTTGCTCCAGCCAGGCGCGGTAACGGCCATGCAGCCGCAGACCAGCGATGGCGTACAGAGCGAGCGACACTAACGTCGCCGCTTCCAGAAGCGGCTTGATGGCATGGTCATGTAGGCCATCCTTCCACACGGCGCGCGCGCCCTCGGGCAGCGCAAGAACGACACACAGATAGATAAAGTGAACCAGCGCCGGCGCCATATGCATCGCCAGCCGCGAGTACCCGCGTCCGGTTGCGAAGGCACTCACATGACCAAACAGCAATGGCCCCAAAGCCAGAGGCAGATTGAGCGGCATGAAGGCGAGCGGCGGCGGAACGTCCGCGCGACCGGTCCAGCCCAGACTGTAGACAGACATCATGCCCGCAAGCGTCAACAAAACGCACGACAGGTAGCGATTCGCCACGGCATTGTTGATGGGAAACCAAAGCGCAGCGGCGAGCGCCACGCTCAGCACGCTGCTTCCAAGCAGGATCGCTCCCAGGTCAGTCGTCACGCACCGCCTCGCTACCGCTTCCGCCCCATCGCCACCAGATACACCTCCGAACTCTCCGCGCGACTGGCTTTCGGCTTCGCGTGTTTCACGCTGGCGAAATTCTGTTTCAGCCGCGCGAGCAACGCCGCGTCTAGCCCGCCCTGGAACGCTTTGGTTACGAACGCGCCGCCGGGCGCGAGATGTTCGAGCGCGAATTCCGCCGCTGCTTCCGCGAGCGCGCCGGTGCGTATTTGGTCCGTGCGGGCGTGGCCGGTGGTGTTGGCGGCCATGTCGGAGAGCACGAGGTCCGGCGGCCCGCCGATGATGCGCAGCAACGCCTCCGGCGCGTCGGGGCTGAGAAAATCCATTTCCAGAAAGATCGCGCCCGACAGCGGATCGATGGGCAGGAGGTCGATGCCCACCACCTTGCCCGCGCCGCGCTTCACCGCCACTTGCGCCCAGCTCCCGGGCGCAGCGCCCAGATCCACCACGTCGGCGCCGCGTTTGATCAGGCCAAATTGCTCATCCAGTTCGATCAACTTGAACGCCGAGCGCGCGCGCCAACCCTCGGCGGCGGCGCGCGCCACGTAGGGATCGTTGATCTGGCGCTGGAGCCATTTCTTTGAGCTCTCCTTGGCGCGCTTGTTTTTCACGCGCTTGACAAGTTCGCGCTCGCCGCCCGGCCCCACGACTTCGCGGCTCTTCCAGCGACGCTTGGGCTCGGGAGGGTTGCCGCTCATAGGCGCGCGCCGTGCTTGGCCATCAGCCGCATCAGCACGCCTTCGCGCAAGCCGCGGTCGGCGACACGCACGCGCGTGGCTGGCCACACGCGCAGCACCGCGTCCAGCATGGCGCCGCCAATGACGACGAGATCGGCGCGGTCCTTGCCAATACATGCATTCTGCGCGCGCTGCTCACGAGTTTGGGCAAGCAGTTTCGCGATCGTGGCGCGGCAATCGCCGACGTCGAACCAGATGCCGTCCACCTTGGCGCGATTGTAGCGCGGCAGATCGAGGAACACGCCGGCAAGGCTCGTCACCGTGCCGGAGGTGCCGATAATATGGCCGCGCCCCTCGGCGAATGCCGCGCGCAGATGCGCGACATCGCCGACTTCTGAAAAACGTTTGGCGAGAGATTGCACCAGCGTCTCGTACCACTCGCCCTTGTCGGCATCGGGCTCGGGATCGTCTTCGGCCAGCGTCACCACGCCGATCGGAGTCGTGCCCCACGACAGGATCGGCGGGTCGAGCCCGCCGTCCTTGACCGCGGCGGGCGAAAGCCACGACATCTCTGTCGAGCCCCCGCCAATATCGACGATCATGGCGTACTCCGCCTCGCGCTCGAGCAGGCTGGCGCAGCCCAGCACCGAGAGCCGCGCCTCCTCCTCGGCGCTGATCACTTCGAATTTGAGGCCGAGATCCTTTTCGACGCGGTTGAGAAACACTTGCCCGTTGGCCGCCGCGCGGCAGGCTTGGGTCGCCACGCACCCAATCGCGACCGGGGAGCGCGCCTCGATCCGCTGTGCGCAAGCCGCGAGAGCCTGATAGGCGCGGCCCATCGCGCCTTCGCTCAGCCGCCCGGTGTGGGCCAGCCCCTCGCCCAGGCGCACGATGCGCGAAAATCCATCGACGACGCGCAGCGACCCGTCATACGCCGGCGCCGCCATCAGCAGGCGGCAATTATTGGTGCCCAGATCGAGCGCCGCGAACAGCGGCGCACGCGATCGGGCGCCTGTGCGCGGGCTGGAGCGCGGGCCGCCTCGCGGCCCCTGCGCCCCCCCATCATGTGCCATGTGCAAACACTTCCGCAGGCGGCTCGCACCGCCATGCAATTGTCATTTCAGGGCTATTCCTAGGCCCTTTCCGCCCCAGGCGACACCCTTGAGCGGCTGTTTGAGGCGCAGATCGCCCCCATAGCGCTCCCCAGGACACAGATTTTGCATGTCTCTCGCCTCACAGGCGCGCCTCGCTTGTTGAAGCCACAATCCTTACCTACCTTGTTGCGACGAGAGGACGGAGGATTGGAAGGAGTTCATGGAGGAGACGATGCGCGAAGCAAAATTCTCCATCGGTCAGGTGGTTAAGCACAAATTATTCCCGTTCCGGGGCGTCGTGTTCGACGTCGATCCTGAGTTTTCCAACACCGAGGAGTGGCTGACCGCCATCCCCGAACCGATCCGTCCACGCCGCGACCAACCCTTTTACCATCTGTTCGCCGAGAATTCGGACAGCCATTACGTGGCCTACGTCTCCGAACAGAACCTAGCACCAGACGAAAGCGGCGAACCCGTCGAGCACCCCGAAATCGAAATGCTGTTCGATGCGACGGCTGAGGGCGGCTACAAACTGCGGCCAGAGAGCTTGAATTAGGCCTGGGCGACGCACGCGCACACCGTGCTGGGCTGCGGCCCTTACCTGCGATTCCGCTCACGCCAATTGTGCCCGAGCGGCCCGTGTCCAGCTCCCAGTCCGGGCGCGTGTCGGATCGCGTCCATCAGATACACGCGCGCGGCTTCCACCGCCGGCTCGATGGCCGCACCTTGCGCGATGTAAGCGGCGATGGCCGAGGCCAGCGTGCAGCCTGTCCCGTGCGTCGCGCGCGTGTCGATGCGCGCGCTTTCGAACACGCGATAGCCTTCGCGCGTGAGCAGCACATCGCGCACTATGTCGCCCTCGATGTGGCCGCCCTTGACCAGGGCCGCATATGCGCCGAGATGCTCGACCAACACCTCCGCCGCTTCCATCTGCCCATCGAGATCGCGCACTTCCACACCGGTCAGCGCCTCCGCCTCCGGCGCGTTCGGGGTGACGATGGTCGCTAGCGGAACCAATTCATCGCGGATAACGCCGATGGCGTCGCCGGCGAGAAGCGGCGCGCCGCCCTTCGCGATCATCACCGGATCGAGCACGAGGGGAACACCTGAGCCCACGGCCTCATATGCGGCACGCACCGCGCGCACATGAGCGGCCGAACCCAGCATGCCAAGCTTCCACGCATCGGCGCCGAGATCGCTCATCACCGCCTCGATTTGCGCGCGCACGATGTCTGGGGGGATTTCATGTACGGCGGAAACGCCCAGCGTGTTCTGCACCGTCACTGCGGTGACAGCGTTCATCGCGTAGCCGCCGAGCATGGCGATAGTCTTGATGTCGGCCTGCAGCCCCGCCCCCCCGCCGGAATCAGAGCCGGCGATGATGAGAACGCGGCCTTGTCTTGTCATGCGCCAACCATCGCACAATCGCATCCTGCCGTCATCCCAGACACGCGAAGCGTGATCTGGGACCCGGGCGCAGGCACACCGCTGACTTCAGGGGCTCCCTTCGTAAGAATGTGAAATTAAAGCTTAGCCTGTTCAGATAGCGCGCGCCACACGCGCAGCGCCTGCACGGTCTCCGCCACATCGTGCACGCGCACCATCCCCGCGCCGTTTTGCGCCGCGAGCAGGGCCGCGGCGACGGAGCCGCCGAGGCGATCCTTCGCCGCATTTTCCGCACGCGCGTCGATGGCCTGGATGAAGCGCTTGCGTGAGGCGCCAATAAGCACGGGACGACCGGTCTCCTCGCGAATGCGCGGCACGGCGTTGAGCAGCGCCAAATTGTGCGCAAGCGTCTTGCCGAAACCGATGCCGGGATCAACCCACAAGTTCTTGACGCCAGCCGCTTCCGCTTCGGCGACCCGCTCCTGCAGAAACAAGATCACGTCGGCGACGACATCGCCATAACGCGGATCTTCCTGCATTGTGCGAGGCTCGCCGGCCATGTGCATGAGGATCACCTGGCCGCCCAGATCGGCGGCGATCCGAGCGGCCCCCGGTTGGCGCAAGGCGGCGACATCGTTCCAAACGCTTGCACCTGCGGCAAATGCGGCGCGCGCTACTGATGGCTTCATCGTGTCGATGGAGATAGGCGCGTCGGACTGCGCGCGCAGCGCTGCGATCACAGGAATGACGCGCGCGAGTTCCTCACTTGCATCAACTGGACGCGCGCCGGGGCGCGTCGATTCGCCGCCGACATCGACCAGATCGGCGCCAGCCTCCAGCAAAGCCAGCGCGCGCGGCGTCGCCGCCGCTTCATGGCCGCCGTCGGAAAACGAATCCGGGGTAACGTTCAATACACCCATGACGTAGGGACCGCCTGGGAGCTTCGGTGGCGGGAGACTCTTGCTCATCTTGCATGGCGCATCGCAAGTTCAACGGTCCGCGGCAAGGTCGCATTACAGAAAAATTGCAGTTGCCGTGAGCGGCTGCACACCAACATGTTAAAAGGCGGCAAGCACGGAGCACCTATGCGCTATCTGCACACCATGATCCGCGTCGGCGATCTCGACGCCGCGCTTGACTTCTTCTGCGCCAAACTCGGGCTGGTCGAAATGCACCGCTACGACAACGACGGTGGCCGCTTCACACTCGTGTTCCTGGCCGCGCCTGACGATGTCGAACTCGCGCGCGAGCGCAAAGCACCCCTGGTTGAGCTAACCTACAATCGGGATGAGCGTGACTATTCAGGCGGCCGCAACTTCGGCCACCTCGCTTATCGAGTGAAGGACATCTACGCGCTCTGCCGGACGTTGATGGATGCTGGCGTCGTCATCAACCGCCCGCCGCGTGATGGCCACATGGCGTTCGTGCGTTCCCCGGACGGTATTTCGATCGAGCTGCTACAAGAAGGCGACCGTCTGCCCCCGCAAGAGCCGTGGGCGAGCATGGCAAACACGGGGACCTGGTGAGGCTCGGAGCGCTGTTCGCGTCGATCAATTATTGCCCGCGGCGGCGCTGCATGTAGCGGAAGAAGTCGCTGTCTGGCGAAATGATAATCGGCGTGCCTTCTTCGATCGCGGCGTCATAGGCGCGCATGGAGCGATAGAACGCCGCGAACTCCGGATCGCGTCCATAGGCGCGTGCGAAGATACGCGCGCGCTCAGCTTCGCCCTCGCCACGCAAGCGCTCGCTCTCCTGGCGAGCAGTCGCCAGGATGATGGTGCGATTGCGCTCACCCTCGGAGCGGATGCGGCCGGCGACCTGCGCGCGTTCAGTGATCATGCGGTCATAAACGCGGTCGCGGGTGTCGTTCGGCAAGTCGGCCTGGCGGATGCGGACATCGACCACCTCGACGCCCAGATCGGCGGCGGCGCCGGCATTCAGGTCGTCTTGAATTTGTTGCATCAGTTCGGCGCGTTTTCCGGAGATGATCTCGTTTGAAGTGGCGCCGCCGAGCGCGCGGCGCATGGCCGCTTCGGTGTTGCGGGTCAATTGGGAAGCGCCGTTGTTTTCGGTTTTCGCGCGCTGGTAGAAACGCTGCGGGTCGGCGATGCGCCACCGCACGACCGCGTCCACGACTAGCCGTTCCTGGTCGGAGGCGACCACCGCCTGATTTTCGCTGCCTTGGATGATCAGGCCCATGTTGCGGCGGTCGTAAATCACCACATTGTCCATGAACGGCGCTTTGAATTTCAGGCCGGGTTCGTTGGCGCCCGGCTCATTGATGGCTGCGACGATGGCGTTGAAGCGCAGCACCACCGCCTGGCGATCCTGACGTACAATGAAGGTCGAATTCAGCAGCACAATCAGTGCGAGAAAAACCGCTCCCGCCAAAAACATCCCTGCGCGCGGCATTAGCGACCTCCTTGCGGTTGAGCTTGAGCCGCCGACGGACGACGCAGGTAATTGTCCAGCGGCAGGTAAGGCACCGCCCCGCCGCGCTGATCTAGCACTACGAGATTGGCCGCTTTGTACACGCGTTCCATAGTTTCCAGATAAAGCCGGTCGCGGGTGACTTGCGGCGCCTGGCGATATTCATCGTAGACCGAGATAAAACGCTGCCCCTCGCCCGTCGCCTCGCGGACGGCTTGCTCCTTGTACGCCTGAGCCGCATTGACGATCTGCGCGGTTTCCCGGTTGGCGTTGTTGACATAGCCTTCAGCGTCCTGCCCAGCCTTGACCACGTCATTGAACGCCGCGATCACCGCCGGCGGCGCTGATGCGTCCAACAATTCGACGCGGATCACGCCGACGCCCGCCTGATATTCGTTGAGCACCTGCTGGGTGAGTTCGGTTACAGCCTGCTCCACCACAGGGCGATCGGTGGTGATGATCGCCTCCAGCTGACGGCGGCCGATGACTTCACGCATCGCGCTCTCGGCGACTTGGCGCACGGCGCCCGCCTCATCGCCTTCGCTGACCGGGCTGCGGACCATGAAGACATAGTCCTCCACATCGGCGACGTTGAAATAGATGCGGAAGTGAATTTGGACGATGTTGCGGTCACCGGTGATCATCAGACTCTCGTCGGAACGATCCTCGCAGATATCGCCCTGGGTGCGGCAACCGATATCTTCAATCTGCTGGCTCGTGACATCGACCACCTGGCGCGACTCGAACGGCGGCGGCAAATGCCAGTGGATGCCCGGTATTGTTGTACGGCTGTAGGCGCCGAGGCGAGTAATAACGCCGAGCTGGGTTTCGTTGACGGTGTAGATCCCGCTGATCAGCCAGCCCGCGAACAACACGCCAAGCACGACCCGCCACGAGATGCCGCGCCCGCCGCCGCTAGAGCTGGAGCCGCCCCCGCCGCCGCCGCCGATGCGGAAGCGTTCGCGCCATTGGCGCAGCATTTCTTCGAGGTCAGGCCCTTGTGAGCCTTGCGGGGGACGCGGGGGTTGGCCCCAGGGCCGGCGCGGACCGCCGCCCCATGGGCCGCCGCCGCCAGAGCCGCCTCCGGACCCGCCAGAGGAGCCGCCCGATTGATCGTTCCAAGGCATCAGATTGTTCTATCCCGACCCGCCAAGTTCTTGGCGGTTGCTCAAGCGTGTTCGCGCCGATATGTGGCCCCACAACTAAAGGATCAAGCATGAACAACCGGTTGGCGCAGCTCCAAGAGCGCCTCGACGCCATTGAAGACCCCTTGACCGGCAAGGGTTTGTTCACTTCCGGGCGCATTCTCGGGCTGGATTGGCGCGAGGACGGCAAGGTCTCGTTCACCATAGAGGCGCCCGCGGGAGAGGCGGCCCGCTATGCACAGCTTCGCGACCGCGCCGAAACCGAAGCGCGCGCGCTGTCTGGGGTAACGAGCGTAGTCGCGGTGCTGACCGCCCATGCAGGCGCGCCGAACCAAGCTGGCGGCATCGCGAAGGTGAAGCACGTCATCGCAATCGCTTCGGCCAAAGGCGGGGTTGGAAAGTCGACCGTGGCGGTGAATCTGGCCTGCGCCTTCGCTGCGCTCGGCTTCAAGGCGGGCCTGCTCGATCTCGACGTCTACGGCCCCTCGGCCCCGACGCTGCTCGGCGTGCACGAAAAGCCCGCGCCCGGCCCAGACAAAACCATCCTCCCGATCGAGGCTTTCGGCCTCAAAACCATGTCGATCGGGTACCTCGTGGATGCAGCCTCCGCCATGATCTGGCGCGGGGCGATGGCGACCAGTGCGGTACGGCAAATGATCGATGAAGTGGTCTGGGGCGAGCTTGACGTTTTGCTGATCGACATGCCGCCGGGCACCGGAGATGTACAACTCACTTTGGTGCAGCGCGTGGGGCTGGCCGGCGCCATTATCGTCTCGACACCGCAGGAAATGGCGCTCGCCGACGTGCGCCGCGGCATCGCCATGTTCGATAAGACCCGCACGCCGGTGCTCGGCGTGGTCGAGAATATGGCCTATCTCGAAACGCCCGACGGCGCGCGCCAGCACATTTTCGGCGAAGGCGGCGCCAGGCGCACCGCCGCCGAAGCGGGGGTTCCGTTTCTCGGCGAAATGCCCATCGACATCGAGCTGCGTGTCGCCAGCGATGCCGGACGCCCCCTGATCGCGGCCGCGCCCGACTGCCCCACCTCCCAGCGCTTCCGCGACATCGCGGAGGCCGCGTACGCCAACATCGAGCGCCTCGCTAAGGCTCCGCCGAAAATCACGGTGCATTGAAGCGCCGGCTATGATGCGCCCCGCGCACGCAGGCTGCTTAAGCTCTTGCGCATCGCGTCGCCGCGGCGTCTCATAACGCGCGGAGGGCGAGAGCATGGATATTAGCCGCAGAACAGCGTTGGCGACGGGCGTGAGCGCCGCCCTAACAGGCTGCTCGAGAGAAGGTTACGACGCCATCGTGGTGGGCGCGGGGGCATTTGGCGCCTGGACCGCGGAGCATTTGCAGCGGCGCGGAAAATCGGTGCTTCTGGTGGATCAGATGGGGCCCGCGAATGCGCGCGCCTCCTCGGGCGGGGAGAGCCGCATGACGCGCTCGGCCTATGGGGGCGACGCCATTTACACGCAGATGGCGCTCGCGTCGCTGAGCGAATGGAAGCGACTCTCCGAGCGCTCGGCGCTTCCGCTTTTCCACAAGTGCGGCGTGCTGTTCTTCTTCGAGCAAATGGTCGATTACGCGCGCGATTCGATTGCCGTGCACCGCGAATTGGACCTCCCGTTGGAACGGTTGAATCACGGCGAACTCACGCGCAACTTTCCGCAAATCAATTTCGACGGCGTCGAGTTCGGCCTGTTCGAACCGGATTTCGGCGCACTGATGGCGCGACGCGCGGTGGAGGAATTGGTGGCGCGCTTTGTGGCTCAAGGCGGCGACTATAGGCTCGCACACGCCGAGCCGAGTTTCGAGCCACACGAAGTGCTTTTGGATGGCCGCCGTGAGCGAGCCGGTGCAATCATCTATGCCTGCGGCCCGTGGCTGCCTAAGGTGTTCCCCGAGCTTCTCGGCGAGCGCATCTTCGTCACGCGCCAGGAAATCGCCTTCATCGCCCCGCCCGACGGCGACGATAATTTCGGCGCCGACCGTCTGCCCGGCTGGGCCGATTTCAACGGCGGCGACCTCTATTACGGTTTCCCAAATCTTGAAGGCCGCGGGTTCAAGATCGCGCGCGACACGCATGGCGCGCCGTTCGATCCAGACATGGGCGATCGGCGCATGAGCGAAGAAGGCGCAAGCCTGTTGCGCGCGTTCGCGGAACGGCGCTTCCCCGCGCTTGCCGGTCGCCCCTTCACCGAGTTCCGCGTCTGCCAATACGAGAACAGTTCGAACGGCGATTTCCTGATCGACCGCCATCCGACACAGGAAAACACCTACCTGCTCGGTGGCGGCTCCGGCCATGGCTTCAAACACGGGCCGGAAATCGGGCGGCTGATGGTCGAACTGGTGCTGGACAGGCGCGCGCCCGACCCCCGCTTCTCATTGGCGACCAAGGCGACGGCGCAAGCGCGGGAGGTCTTGTAACCCATTGGATCTAAATGCTCGCCAACGCCGACAACTCCCTCGTTAGTTTGGCGGCGAGAATTGCGGTTACGCCGCTTGCGTCGCACGTGGGATTGTACTCCACCACATCGGCGCCGACGAGCTGACAATCGAGCGCCAGCAGCATGTCGATCACTTCACGAGGCGTAAGCCCGCCGGGCTCATGGTGAGAAACCCCGGGCGCGAACGCGGGATCGAAGGCGTCTAGATCTATGCTGATGTAGAGCGGCTTTTGGAATGTTGGCGGCGGTGTGCGGCCGAAATCCTTCATTTCGATGATCTCGACGCCGAAACGCGCCGCCTGCGCGCGCTGATGCCTGTTTAGCGTGCGGACGCCGATTTGCACCAGGCGCGAAGCTAGACCCTCTTCCATGATCCGCGCAAACGGCGAAGCGTGGCTGCGTTTGTCGCCGAGATATTCGTCATAGAGATCGGGATGGGCGTCGAAGTGAAGGATATCGACCGGCCCGTGGTGGACATGGATGCCGCGCAGGATCGGATATGTGATCGAGTGATCGCCGCCGAGCGAGATCGGCACGGCGCCGACGCACGCCGACGCCGCCACGGCTTCGCGTATGCGTTCATCGTCGCGTGCATTTTCCTCGAGCGGCAAGTCGCCACAATCGTTGAGTTCGATACCGGCGCCAAGTTCGATCCCGCGTTCGCTGGCGGCGCTGTAAGCGTCGCAGAACAACGCCGCGCGAATCAGCGGCGGCGCCCGCGCGCATCCGCGCAGATAGGAAGAATGCACGTCGCTCGGCATGCCGATGAGGTCGACGCGGCGCTTCATTGCAACTCGCCCTTGAACACCGATACGCAGCGGCCCGCCACCGTGGCGACGATGCCGGCCTCGGTGCGGTGCGCGCCCGCGCGCAGCAGGCTTGGCCGGTTCATGTGCTCACCCTGGCGGATGTCAAAGGCGATGTGTTCTCCCCCGCTCAGGTGCAACAATAGAGCCGCGAGCGGGGTTGCGGCGCTGCCGGTGGCGGCATCCTCCCATGTACCTGAAAGTGGCGCGAACATGCGCGCGCGGACAACCTCTCCATCACGCGCATAAACGTAGAGAGAAAAACGCTCCAACAGGTCCGCGCCGCCGTCATACGCGGCGCGGAAAGCGACCAGATCGGGCGCGCCGCGCGCGAGATCGGCAGGAGCGATCTCGACGATGATGTACGGATTGCCGACTGAGCACAGCATTGGTGGGTGCGCTCTGGTGTTCACTGCCTCGGGCGCGAGCCCTATGCAGGGCGCGACAAGTTCCGGCGCAAACGTTCGCCCCAGCGTAAGCGGCCGCGGCGCCGTGATCTTGCCGCCGACAACAGCGCCAGCCTCTCGTTCGATATCGACCGCGATCACGCCGGCTGGCGCTTCCAGGCGCAAGCGGTCGCCATAAGATTTCCCAGCGCGCGCCAACACGTAGGCCGTGCCGATGCTGGGATGGCCGGCGAAGGCCATCTCGGCGGTGCGATTGAAGATGCGTATGCGCGCGCTATTGGCCGGATCGGCCGGTGGCAGCACGAAGGTCGTTTCGCTGAGATTGAACTCGAACGCGAGCGCTTGCATGTCGGCATCGCTCAGACCGCGCGCATCGGTGAACACCGCAAGTGGATTACCGCCGAAGCGGCGCTCAGTGAACACGTCCACGGTTTCGAAGGCGTAGCCCACTTACTCCGCCGCGTGCTTGGCCGCACCCGCACCGTTGTCCCCGCGCCGCCAGCGCAGTTTCGGCTGCCGCGCGGCGCGGGTGTCGTCAAGGCGACGCATCGGCGCGAGCTTTGGCGCCTGCTTGAAAAACTCCACATCACCCGCGTTCACGCGTTCCGCCAGCGCGATCATCACGTCGGCGAAGCGGTCAAGCTCGCGCTTGGGTTCGGTTTCGGTCGGTTCGATCAGCATGGCGCCGTGCACCACCAGCGGGAAATAGGTCGTGAAGGGGTGATAGCCTTCGTCGAGCAGGGCTTTGGCTATGTCGATGGTCTCGACGCCTTTCGGTTTGATGCTTGAATCGTCCAAGAGCGCCTCGTGCATGCACGGACCATCGCCAAACGGCGCGTTGAAGTGCGGCTTGAGGCGCGCCAACAGATAATTGGCGTTCAACACCGCGTCTTCGGCAACCTGGCGCAGGCCGTCGGACCCATGGCTCAACATGTACGTCAACGCGCGTGTGAACATGCCCATCTGGCCATGAAACGCGCACATGCGTCCGAAGGCTTGTGTGCCGGAGGCGTGTTCGCGGAGCACGCGCGAGTCGCCGCGCCGCAAAATATGGGGCACCGGCGCGAACGGCGCGAGTGCGGCGCTCAGCACCGTCGGCCCCGCTCCCGGGCCACCGCCGCCGTGAGGCGTGGAGAACGTCTTGTGCAGATTGATGTGCATGGCGTCGACGCCGAGATCGCCCGGGCGCACGCGCCCGACGATGGCGTTGTAATTGGCGCCGTCGCAATAGAAATAACCGCCCGCTTCGTGGATGAGGTCGGCGATCTTTTTCACATCGCGCTCGAACAGCCCGCAGGTGTTCGGGTTGGTCACCATCACCGCGGCCACATCCGGTCCGAGCTTGGCCTTGAACGTTTCGAGATCGACGCGGCCATCTTCCGTGCCCGGCACTTCATCGACAATGAAACCCGCCGCCACGGCCGTCGCGGGATTGGTGCCGTGCGCGGAACTCGGCACCAGAACGCGCTTGCGCTTGCCACCCTCGCCGCGCGCCTCGAGCGCAGCCTTGATCGCCAGCATGCCGCAGAATTCGCCGTGCGCGCCGGCCTTGGGCGAAAGCGCCACCGCCGGCATGCCGGTGAGTTCCATGAGCCAATGCGCAAGTTCGTCCATCACTTCGAGCGCGCCTTGGATCGTCGATATCGGCTGCAACGGATGGATATCGGCGAACCCCTCGAAACGCGCCACGCGCTCGTTCAAGCGCGGATTGTGCTTCATCGTGCATGAACCGAGCGGGAAAAGCCCAAGATCGATGGCGTAGTTCTTTTGGCTAAGCCGCACGAAATGGCGCATCGTCTCCGGCTCGCTGAGGCCGGGAAGATCGAGCGGCGCTCTGCGCGCGAGCCCGCCGAGTTTGTTGGGCGTGTTTTTGAGTTCAGGCAGATCGACGCCGGTTCCCGTCGCGTGGCCGGTTTCGAAGATCAGCGGCTCGGCCTGTAGGAGCCCGCGATTGCCGGAGGTGGTTTGGGGGGTCACGGCAGCACCTCTCTCAGCGCCTTGGCGTAAGCCCCAAAATCCGCTTCCGTATTCATCTCTGTGGCGCACGCGATGATCACATCATCCATGCCGGCGTGCGGATTGAGCCGGCTCATGGCGACGCCGGCGATCACACCCTGCTCTGCAAGCGCATCGACAATCTTTTGCGCATCACCAGGCACGCGCACGGCAATCTCGTTGAAGAAGCTCTTGGTCAGCACCTCCACGCCCTTCACCGTGGCAAGCGCCGCCGCCAATTCGATCGCCTTCTCGTGATTGAGCTGCGCGAGTTGGCGCAGACCCTTCTCGCCCAACAGCGTCATGTGCACGGTCCACGCGAGCTGACACAAACCGGAATTGGTGCAGATATTGCTGGTCGCCTTCTCGCGGCGGATGTGTTGTTCGCGCGTGGACAGCGTCAGCACGAAGCCGCGCTTGCCATCGGCGTCGAGGGTTTCGCCGGCGACGCGGCCGGGCATTTGGCGGATGTATTTCTCCTTGGTCGCAAACAGCCCGACATAGGGCCCGCCGAAATTCAGCGCGTTGCCGATCGACTGGCCTTCGCCGCACACGATGTCCGCGCCCATGGCGCCCGGCGGCTCGATCGCTCCGAACGCGACGCATTCGGTGAACGTCGCCACCATCAGCGCGCCCGCGCCACGTGCGGCTTCGCCGATTTTGGTGAGATCGGTGATAGTTCCGAACACGTTCGGCGACTGCACGATAACCGCCGCCACTTCCGCGCCAAGACGCTTCGTCACCGCCGCTTCATCGTCGATCGCCGCCGGCAGCGCGACGATTTCCAAGCCCAGCGCTTCGCAGGCCGTACGCGCGGTTTCCACGTAGTGCGGATGCACGCCCCCGGAGAAGACGATCTTTCGCCGCTTGGTGACGCGCGCAGCCATCATCGCCGCTTCCGCTGTTGCGGTGGAGCCATCGTACATCGAGGCGTTGGCTACCTCCATGTCGAGCAGGAGCGCCACTTGCGACTGAAACTCGTAGAGCGCCTGGAGCGTGCCTTGCGCGATTTCGGGCTGGTACGGCGTGTAGGCGGTAAGAAATTCGCTGCGCTGGATGATGTGATCGACGGTGGCCGGCACGTGGTGGCGATAAGCGCCAGCGCCCAGGAAAAACGCAGTGCGCCCGGCGGGCGTGTTTTTCTCCGCAAGCGCTTGCATGTGGCGATGCACTTCGATCTCGCCCTGCGCGCGCGGGAGATCGACCAAGCCCTTGAGCACGGCGCTTTTCGGCACGTCGATATACAGATCGTCGATCGATTGCGCGCCGATGAGGCAGAGCATTTGCTGGCGGTCGGTTTCGGCGAGGGGGAGATATCTCATGGTTTGGCCCTCCCGTTTGCAAGACCTGAGGCCCCGCTGCCCCTCGATGGGGGAGCTGTCACGCGAAGCGTGACTGAGGGGGTGACGCCCGCCGCTCTTGCATAATGAGCCTCCGGAGGCATCTCCTTCATCGCCAGCGTGCGCACCCCCTCCGGCCGCTTCGCGGCCACCTCCCCCATCGAGGGGGAGGCGGGAGCAAGTTCTGCCGGGACCGCGCTCACGCCAGCCCCTTCACATAATCTGCGTACGCCGCTTCATCCATCAGCGCGTCCAATTCACCTTTGTTCGACGGCTTGAGCTTCACGAACCAGCCGCCGGCTTGGGGCGCATCGTTGATGATTTGCCAATTCTCGCCCGCGATTTCGGCATTGGTTTCGACGACCTCTCCTGAGATCGGCGCGTACACGTCCGACGCGGTTTTCGCGCTCTCGACCACGGCCATGTCATCGCCCTGCTTGAACGATTTACCGACAGCGGGAAGCTCGGCGTAAACCACATCGCCCAATTGTTCGGCGGCGTAGGCGCTGATGCCAATGGTGGCGATAGCGCCCTCCATCCGCACCCATTCGTGGTCCTTGGTGTAGCGCGTGGTCATCAGGTTTTCCCCTTTGAACGATGATATCTGTGCGGGACAAACGGCAGCGGCACGACTTCCGCGGCGCGCGGCTGGCCGCGCACCATGAGATCGACAATCGTCCCTGGCGTCGCGAATTGGGTTTCAACATAACCCATCGAGATCGGCGCATTAAGCGTCGGGGAAAAACCGCCCGACGACACGATTCCGATTTTTCGGCCGTCCTTGTGAATCTCCACGCCGTCGCGCGCGGGCGCGCGATCCTTGGGCTTGATGCCGACGCGCTTTTTCGGCGCCCCCTCGGCGATATGGCGCAAGATATGCGAGGCGCCCGGGAAATCGCCGGCCTCGCGGCGGCGCATCTGAATGATCCAAGCAATATCGGCCTCGATCGGCGACGTGCCGGGATCGAGTTCGTGACCATAAAGGCAAAGCCCCGCTTCCAGGCGCAGCGTGTCGCGCGCGCCCAAGCCAATCGGCTTCACGCGCGCATCGCTCAGAAGCGCTTCCGCCAATCCTTGTGCTTGATCGGCCTTCACCAGAATCTCGTAGCCGTCCTCGCCAGTATAGCCCGAGCGCGAAATCGTAAGCCGCCCAAAACTCCCCACGTCAAGGCGCGCATAGGTCATGAAACTCATTTCTTTGGCCGCGGGGCATTGCTGCGAGAACGCCTCCGCCGCCTCTGGTCCCTGCAGTGCAAGCAGACAGCGATCGTCGGCGCGCACGATGCGAGTGCCGGGATCGAAGCTGCGCGCCATGGCCTCCCAGTCCGCATGTTTGCAGCCGGCGTTCACGACAACATAAAGATCGCCCTGCGCTTCGGGCTCGGACGGGCGTGCGATCATCAGGTCGTCAAGCACGCCGCCGAGCGTGTTGAGCAGCGTCGTGTAGCGGATTTGGCCTGGCTTCAGACCTGTGATGTCGGAAGGGACAATGCGCTCAACCTGCGCAGCGATTGCGGCGTGCGCGGCCTCGGGCGCCAACCCATGGTCCTTCGGCAGACCGACGAAACACGGGCCCATGTGCGATACATCGAACAAGCCGGCGTGCGCGCGGGTCCAATTGTGTTCGGGGATCAGGCCTTCAAATTGCAGCGGCATGTCGTAGCCGGCGAAATCACCGAATTTGGAAGTGCGCGCACGCCAGAGCGCGTCGAGCGGAAGTTTCTTCGGCGGTGTGGCTTCGGTCATTTGGTCCCCAGGTACGAGCGGCGCATGCCTTTCGGCACGCTGCCCCCGCTGTCCTGGCGCCTGAGAGATTTACTCCTTCGGCGGCCGCTCCCCCAAACGGAAGGCGGCGCTATCCAGCGTGTTCATCCCCTCGCGGTCCGGTTCCCTGAGAGTTTCCGGGGCGGTTGCTCCTTCGGGGGCGCTTTTTTTGTGCGCTCTCTTCCGCGAGGTTCGCTTGTCTGGCCGGGTCGGGGCGACTCGACGTCGGCCCGTTCCGTTGCAGCCGAACCTGGGCGCGCGGGCGCGCGAAGTCAATTCACGACCAGGAAATCCTGGCCTCGCCGCGCAGGATCGCCTCGGTTTCCGGAGTATGTTTCGCGCCTGACGCGTCGTGGAGCGACAGCCCTGGAAGAAGGCGGAAAGGCGCGCGCGATCCTTTTCGCGCCTGCACCAAAACCCGTCTCGCCGCCTCGCCAGTGCGTGGACGGATAGGGATCAACGCGACCCCGCCAAGGCGTCCCTCAAGAGCGGCCAAAATGTCGCGGGTTTTTTCGGCGCGGTGGATCAGCGTCAGCGCAGCGCCGCCGCGTAACCTGTCAGCAAGCACCGCCACCCAGGCATCGATCGGCGCATCGGCGATGTGCGCGTGGCGGCGCACCTGCGCGGGCGCGCGGCCTTCCCCTTCCCTGTCAAAAGGGGGATTGCAGAACACGCCATCGAACACGCCGATATTCGCACTTCGTTCGAGAACATCGCCTGTAACGATTTCAACGCGCGCCGACATCGCGTTAAGCGCGACATTTTCGCGTGCAAGCGCGGCCATGTTCGCATCACGTTCGACGCCGACAAAATGAACGCCCGGCGCCCACGCCGCCGCCGCCAACAGCGCCGCGCCAACCCCGCAACCCGCTTCCATCAAACGCGCGCCGGATCCAGCTTCGACCGCGGCGGCGAGCAATATAGTGTCCACGTTGACCCGGTAGCCGCGCGCCGGCTGGCGGACGCGCAGGCGCCCGCCCAGGATGGCGTCTTCGGTGATTTCCGCTTCCGTCACGTGCGACCCATTCGCGCGATGGGCGGGTGTGAACTTGACCGCCGAGCGCGGCGTCACCATCGTTTGCCCTGCGCAGAGGTCAAGCGGAGGCCCCTTGGGACCGGCGGTCGGACCAGTGACAAAAGCCGTCGGCGAGCCAAACGCCGTCGAGCGCCTAGCTAGGCTGCTGGCGGGCGATCTCGACGCTGTGGACGCCATCATTCATGAACGGATGGCGAGCCCGGTTGGGGTCATACCGAACCTTGCGGCGCACCTGATCGACGCTGGCGGCAAGCGTATACGCCCGCTCATCACGCTCGCGTGCGCCCGGCTCCTCGGCGGCGGCGGCGACGGGCCCCGCAAGCTGGCGGCGGCCGTCGAGTTCATCCACTCCGCCACGCTTCTGCACGACGACGTGGTTGATGTGTCCTCGATGCGCCGAGGCAAGAAGGCGGCGAATGTGGTCTGGGGAAATTCCGCCAGCGTGCTGGTGGGGGATTTCCTGTTCGCGCGCTCATTCAATTTGATGGTCGAGACCGGCGACATCATGGTGCTCGATATTCTCGCTCGCGCCGCGAGCATCATCGCCGAGGGAGAGGTCATGCAACTCGCCGCCGCCAACGATGCCGACACCACGCGCGAGCGATACATGGAGATCGTCGCCGCCAAGACAGCGGCGCTGTTTGCGGCGGCGGCGAAGGCGGGCGCGGTCGCTGCGGGAAGGCCTGGCCCAGAGGCGTCCGCGCTGGAGACTTTCGGGCGCGAACTCGGCCTCGCCTTCCAGTTGGTGGACGACGCCCTGGACTATGGCGGCCTCGCCGCCGCGATGGGCAAGAATACCGGCGACGACTTCAAGGAAGGCAAGGTAACGCTGCCCGTCGTCTTCGCGCGCGACGCGGGCGACGAGACGGAGCGCGCCTTCTGGCGGCGCGTCATGAGCGGCGAGCGCGCCGACGAAGATTTCCACCGCGCCGTCGCGCTGATCAAACGCCATAACGCCATTGCGCTGACCCTCGATGCAGCGCGTGCGCACGCTGGGAGCGCGCGCGCGGCATTGTCGGCGCTGCCCGCCAACGCCTATCGCGAAGCGCTGAGCGATCTCACCGATTTCGTCGTCAGCCGCGCGCATTAACGCTCTTACGTCGACGGTTCATTTGCGTTGATGCTCAAACTTCCGCAATCCCCTTGATCAACGCGTATTGGCGTACGGTTGCGGAAACCAGCACCGCCGCAAGCGAAGCGAGCGCGAGCGCCAACCACGCCCATGGCGGCGCCGCATTGGCGGCGGCGAAGGCGAACAACCCGCACAGCGCTGTCGCGGTCCAATAGGTGTAGGCGATGCGCGCATGACTCCAGCGTGCACGCAGGGCGATCTGGTAGAGATGTTCGGAATGGCCGTCGAGCAGCGAGCGGCGGCGGCGCAATCGCCAAGCCAAGGTCAGCAGCGCATCGGCGAGCAATGGCAGAAAAATCAGCGGCGGGATGAACGGCGAAATGCCTGCGCGCTGAATCACGATCAGCGAACCCAACGCCGCGACCGCTCCGGCAAATAATGCTCCCGCATCGCCGGCGAACAATTTTGCGGTTGGAAAATTCCACATCAGAAATCCGAGCATCGCCCCCGCGCCGCACAGTCCGATCGCCACGCCGCTCAACGTGCCGTTCGCCTGCGCGATCGCGGCTAACGCGATGAGTCCTATCGCGACCGAGCCAATGGCCAATCCGTTCGAGCCATCCATAAAGTTCACGCAATTTACCATGGTGAACACCCACATGGCGGTGCCGATCAATCCAATGAAATAAGGCATTTCAAGCGAGACGCCGAAACCAAGCGGCAGCAAATCGACGACGCCTACACTCGCCGATGCGGAAAACGAGAGCGCCGCGAAAAGCAGCAATTTTAAACGCGGGCCCATCGCTTTGTTGTCGTCGAGGAACCCGAGGAATAGGAAACACAGCGCAAACAACGCCGCAGGCGCCAGCAGGCGAGGACCGATGATCTCGATGATCACCCGCCATTGATCGGAAATTTGCGCGTTGGTAAGAAGGCCGACGGCAAAACCTAACCCCATGCCGAGGCCGCCGCTTGTCGGGGTTGGATCGAGATGCCGCTTGTGCGCCTGGTTAGGACGGTCGATCGGTCCCGCACGCAGCAGCACCGAACAAGCGGCCACACTGACGACAAACGCCACAAGGGCGCCAACAGCGAATTCCCCGATCACTCCCACCTCGCATGATCGGTTTGGGCTAACCGGGCGGTGCGGCGGGGTCAAGCGCGCCAAGCCGTGTCGGCGCTATCCACCACGTCGGACGAACACGCCGGAGGGCCGCGGCGGATTCGTGCGCGGCGGCGCCGGAATCCAGGATCACAAACATGGTCGCGCCGCTCCCCGATAAGCCCACATGGCGGGCGCCCGGCAGCGCTTCAAGCTGGAAGCGCATATCGCGGAGTTCAGGCATTAACGCAATCGCCGCTGTTTCAAGGTCGTTGCCGTGGCGCCCTTCGCCCCCCCATTGCAGTGGCGCCCTTGTGTCGAGCTCGGTTCCCAGAGCCATTGCGTCGAACTGGCGATATACCGCCGCGGTGCTCAATGGCCGCAGCGGATTGACCAACACCGCCTCCATGGGCGCCATCGCCAATGGCGCAAATTCTTCGCCGGCGCCCGTCATCAAGGCGGAGCGCGCATGCACGCATACCGAAACATCGGCGCCCAGCCCGCGTGCGAGGGCGCAGAGCTGCGCCTCATCGCGGCCAAGCCCCCAAAGCACGTTGAGCGCCTTGAGCGCCGCCGCCGCATCGGACGATCCTCCGCCGATGCCGGAGGCGATGGGGAGGTTCTTCGTCAATTTCAGCGCAGCGCCAGAGCGCGTGCGCCCCGTGGAAGCGGCCAGGGCGCGGGCTGCGCGCATTGCCATATTGGTTTCATCGGTCCGCAAGGAATCCGCGAACGGGCCGGTGATCGTGAGGGTCAAATCCGGCGCGGCGGCGACCTCAAGCGCGTCGCCGACATCGGCAAAGGCGACGATGCTTCGCAACGGGTGACGGCCGTCGTTGCGCGGGCGGCCAACTTCCAGGGTTAAGTTGATTTTCGCGGGCGCAAAAACGCGCACGTTCATCGCGCGGCGGAACGCGCTTGCGGCTGGTCTGGCAAGCCCTGCTCCAGCTTGGCTTGCAACACCGCGGGATTGTCGGGCTCGAGTTCGAGCGCACGCCGCCATTGATAACGTGCTTCGATGCGCCGCCCTACGCGCCAATACACGTCGCCCAAATGTTCGTTGAGCGTGGGTTCCCGCGGATCGAGTTCGACCACGCGCTCGAGAATATCGAGCGCACGCTGGTAGTCACCGAGCCGGAAATGCACCCAGCCTAAACTATCGATGATCGCGACCGAGCGAGGGTGCTGCGCCACGGCGCGCTCGATCATGGAGAGCGCCTCTGGCAAACGCTCGCCACGATCGGCCCAGCTGTAACCGAGATAGTTCAGCACGTCAGCCTGATCAGGGGAGAGTTCCAGCGCGCGCAGCATGTCCGCTTCGGCTTCCGGCCAGCGCCCCAATCGTTCCCGCGCGGCCCCCCGCGCGAAATAGAAGCGCCAATTGTCGGGCGCGTTCGCAATCAATTGCGAGTAGAGCGGCTCCGCCTCGTCAAAGCGCTTCAAGCTGCGATACATATCGGCGAGCGAACGCAACGCCCGCGCATCCCCCGCCCGTGCCGCAGCGCCCACGGCCGCCAAAGCCACTTCGTGTTCGCCATTGTCCAATTGGATCCAGGCTGTCTTGATCTGCGCGCTCTGGGCATAGACTGAATCCGGCGCGATCCGAGACAGCGCGGCTTCCGCGAGGTCACGATGGCCGATGTCGAGTTGGGCCTGAGCGAAGGCCAGACGCGCGGAATCCGCGCCGGGATCGAGCATCAACGCCAGAGTCAGCGCCGCCAAGCGGTTCGAAGTGTCGTATTCCTGCGCAAACACCACAGCGAGGCCTTGCAACCCGTCCGCCGCGGCGCGCGCTGGAGATAACGGCGCCTCCGCGACCGTTTGGCCCCCCCCAAGCCGCGCCAGCGCCGCAGCCAATTGCGGGTTGTTTGCGTTGTCCTCGGCACGGAGCAGCGCAGCCGCCTGATCGCGCGCGCCGCGACGCGCCAGCAGGTCCGCGTAAGCTTCTACGCCCGCAGCGGAAGAAGCCCCGCTTTCGCGCGCAGCTTGGTAGGCAGCCAGCGCCTCTTCCTGCCGGCCGGCGAACTCCAGAGCCATCCCCTGCTGGTAGCCAAACGCAGGATTGTAGGGGCGCATGGCGTTGAGCGCTTGAGCATCGGCGCCGGCGGCCTGGCCGCTGCCCAAGCGCGCCCACACCAGCAGCACGCGCGCGATCATCTCCTCGGCCGCCGCGCCCTCGACTTGAGTCAGGCGGCGGTCAGCGCCGCGCCAATCGCGCGCGGCCATCGCATCGATGGCGGCGACGATATGGGCGTAGGCGGGAGTATCCGCGCCGCGTCCAAGACGGGCGGCGCGGCGCGCGCCGGCTTCGTCGCCAGCGCCAAGCGAAGCCGCGAGCGCGCGTTCGATCAAGGCTGGATCGCGCGGGCCATCCGCCAGAGCGGCGAAATAGCGATGCGCCGCAGTCTCGTGGTCGGCCCGCAATTCAGCGACGCGGCCGGCCAAATAATCGCGCTGCGCGGAGTGCGGCGAAGTTGACGTGGCGACGCAGGAGGCCGCGCCCAGGCTCAGCGTGGCCACCAGCAGCGCGTGTCTCATAGATCCTGCCGTTCCGCCGGCCCTTCAGGGAGCGATACTTGCGGCAATTCGCGCTGCGTAGGCGCGGGAGCGGTCAAGCCACGCGCTAGTTTCTGATCGAGCGAGCGCCGGCGCGGCACATCCGGGCGCGAATCGAGCGCCTGACGCCAAGCCTGTCGCGCCTCGTCGCGGCGATTCAAGCGCCAATACACATCGCCCAAATGATCGAGAATCTCTGGGTTGGGATCGGAGGCCGAAAGCCCATTCGCCCGTTCGATCAACGTGCGCGCCTGGTCAAACCGACCATAAAGGTAATAAGCCCAGCCCAAGCTGTCTATGACGGCATAATCGGTCTGGCCATTGTTGAAGCCGCGCCACAGCAGCCGATAGCCTTCCTCCAATCCTTCCGCGCGCTGGATCAAGGCGTAGCCCAAAGCGTTCAGCCGCAACACTGAATCGGGCTGTTCCGCGAACAACGCCCGCGCCACTGCAATACCGTCGCGCCAGGCGCCTGGATCGTCCATAAGGATCGACACATAAAGCAGGCGCGTATCCACGCTCTGATCCAGTTCGTAGGCGGCGCGCATGTCGGCGGTGGCGGCAGGAAGATTGCCGGCGAAGCGGTGCGCGTAGGCGCGGTACCCCAAGATATCGGCGCGCTCCTCGGCATTTTGCGCCATCGTCAAGGCGCGGTTGAACGCGGGAATGGCCCGGTCCGCCTGGCCCGCTTGGCGATAGACATCTCCAACCGAAGCTACGATCGACCAGCGGTCTGCGCCGTGCTCCAGGGCGCGCTCGGCGGCGCTCACCGCCTCGGCGTCCTGCTTCTTCTGCAGCGCTATGAGCGCGCGCACGATGTCGGCGTCCGCAGCGAAAACGCTTCTCTCCGGCACCATGTCGACAATGCGCCGCGCGCCGTCCGGCCCGCCAGCGTTCAAAGTTTGATTCGCCGCGTAGAGACGCCAATCGTTGGCGTCCGCAGCCAACAGCACGCCGATTTGCAGGAACGCGGCGCCGGAGGTCGATGCGAATCCTTGGGATGGGTCGCGCTGTGCGATCATGGCGCTCAGCATTTCCGTCTGAGTTACGAATTCCGACAGGAAGATCATCCAACGGCCCGCCGCGCTTGCCGAATTCAGCGGCGCTTCCGCCGGCGGTTGCCCGGCCGCGAGACGCCTCAGATTCTCGGCAACGTCAGCCGAGCGCGGCGCGAACGCTTCGACGATATTGTAATAACGTCGCGCTTCCTCAGCGCGGCCCATGCGATGGGCGACAAGCGCGGCGCGATACACTGAGTGTGCTGCCCGCACCGCGCCAAGCGCGCGCGTAAACTCCTCGGGTGTCCGCGGTTCGGAATCGCCGGGGGGCGTCACATCCATGCGCTCGACCATCTGCGCATAAACCGCCGCGGCCTCCGGCAAACGGCCGGCACTTTCGAAAATCAGGCCACGTGCGACTTCGGGCAACGGGCCCGGCAAATTGTCCGCGCTATCGTCCACGCGCTCGACAGCGCGATCGACCCGGCCTTCGGCTGCAAGCAGGAACGGCTCGAGCAGGTTGGATACGCCATTGGTGAGCCCGCCAGGCGCCTGCTCCAGCGTGGCGCGAGCGTCGGCCAAACGATTGGCGGCGAGATCGTCGGCGAACGCCGCCGCCACCCAAAGCGGCGTTGCGTCGCCGTTGGCGATGGCGCGATGCGCCTCGCGGACGAGGTAATCTATGTCAGCCTCGACTAGCGCGTTCTCGGGCGCTTCGTAACTGCGATCGTCGGCGGCGTTTGCCGGCGAAGTGTGGCGCAGCGCCTCGGCGACACCGCGCTCGCTCGCCGCAGCCGCCTCCGGGCGTCCGCCCTCCGGTTTGGCTTGCGCGAGCGCTGGCGCGGCGCCCGCACCCATCAACGCTGCAACGCTTGCCGCCAGGATCACACGACGCATGCTAACCTCTTCTTCAATCCGCCTTCGCCGACGGCGTGACTACATATTCGCGTAGTTGGGTCCGCCGCCGCCTTCGGGCGTCACCCAATTGATATTCTGACTTGGGTCCTTGATGTCGCACGTTTTGCAGTGAACGCAATTCTGAGCGTTAATCTGGAAGCGCGGATTGGCCCCTTTCTCGTCATAGAGCACTTCATACACGCCAGCTGGGCAATATCGTGTCGCGGGTTCGGCGTATTCGGGCAGGTTCACCCGGATGGGGAGCGCAGGGTCCGTCAGGGTCAGGTGAGCGGGCTGGTCTTCCTCATGGTTGGTGTTTGAGAGATAGACCGAGGAGAGCTTGTCGAAGGTTAGCTTCCCGTCCGGCTTCGCATAGGCGATCGGCTTGTGCTTTTTGGCCTTCTGGGTCGCCTGCGCGTCGGTCTTGCCGTGCTTGAGCGTCCCGAAGAACGAGAACCCGCCGAACAGGCTGGTCGTCCACATGTCGAACATGCCCCAGAACCCGCCCCAGAATGTGCCGTGGCGCGACAGGAGCGGCTTGGCGTTGCGGACCAGCTTGAGGTCTTTGTAGACGCTGCTCTCGCGGTAAGCCTGGTCATAATCGTCCAGCATGTCGCGCTGGCGCCCTGCTGCGAGCGCTGCGAACGCGGCTTCAGCGGCGAGCATGCCGGTTTTCATCGCATTGTGGCTGCCCTTGATGCGCGGCACGTTGACGAAGCCAGCCGCGCACCCGATCAGCGCCCCTCCCGGAAACGCCAAGGTCGGCACCGATTGCAGTCCGCCCTCGGTGATCGCGCGCGCGCCGTAAGCAAGACGTTTGCCGCCCTCGATGTGGCGGCGAATTTCGGGATGCAATTTGTGGCGCTGAAACTCGTCGAACGGCGACAGATAGGGGTTCTTGTAGTTCAAGTGCACCACGTAGCCGACCGACACCAAGCGCTCGCCCCAATGGTACATGAAAGAACCGCCGCCGGTTTTGTCGTCGAGCGGCCAGCCGACGCTGTGCAGCACCAGGCCGGGCTGGTGCTGGGCGGGGGAAACTTCCCAGAGTTCCTTGATGCCCAGTCCATACTTTTGCGGATCGCGGCCTTTGCTCAATTGGTAGCGGTTTTGCAGGATTTTCGTCAGCGATCCGCGCGCGCCCTCGGCGACCAGCACATATTTGCCGTGCAATTCCATGCCCGCCTGGAAATCGCTTTTCCTGGCGCCGTCCTTGCCGATGCCGAACACGCCCGCGACCACGCCCTTGAGCGCGCCAGCCTCGTCAAACACCGGCGCTGATGCGGCCATGCCAGGATATATTTCGACGCCCAAAGCCTCTGCCTGCGCACCGAGCCATTTGGCGAAATTCGACAGCGAGACGATGTAATTGCCGTGATTGCTCATCAGGGGCGGCATCAGGAACATCGGCAGCCCCAACCCGCCAGCGGGACCAAGCACCAGGAATTTGTCCTTTGTCACGGGCGTATCGAGCGGCGCGCCCTTCTGTTTCCAATCCGGGATCAATTCGTTGAGGCTGACCGGATCGAGCACCGCGCCGGATAAAATATGAGCGCCGACCTCGGCGCCCTTCTCCAGCACCGCGACCGAAACCTCCCCGCCGCTCTCGGCCGCCAATTGCTTTAAGCGGATCGCCGCCGACAACCCCGCCGGACCCGCGCCCACGATCACGACATCGTACTCCATGGAGTCGCGCGCGATCTCTGCTTCAGCCATTACCCATCCTTCACTTGGTTCGCCGTGTTTATCAAAGCAGCTGCGACAAGGCGCAAGCGGCGCGCGTTGCTTTGGCATTTTGCCGCGAGTCCCTCCACAATGAGCGGCGATGATTGCAGATCCCCTCCTCGCTGCCCGCGCCGCGCTCGCCTTCTGGCGGGCGGCGGGAGTGGATATGGATCAAGCCGAGGCGGTATTCGCCGCCCCGCGCCCGGCGGCCGGGAGGCAGCCCGCGCCCAAAACGAGTCCCAAGCCCGCTCCCTCTCCGCGCCGGCAAGCGGCGGCTGGCAGCTCTGTGGAAAACGCCCGGGAGTTCGCCGCCGCCGCCAGGTCCATCGCCGAACTCAAAGCCGCGGTGGAGGCTTTCAACGGCTGCGCGCTGAAGGCTACCGCCAGGAACACAGTGTTTTGCGATGGGGCTCTGGATGCCGAGGTGCTGCTGATCGGCGAAGCGCCGGGCAAGGAGGAGGACGAACAGGGCAAGCCGTTCGTCGGCCGATCGGGCCAATTACTGGACCGGATGCTCGCTCTGATCGGCTTGAACAGGAAGTCCAACATATTGATATCCAATACTATTTACTGGCGACCACCGGGCAATCGCGACCCCACCCAAGGTGAGATCGTGGCTTGTTTGCCGTTCGTGGAGCGCCTGATTGTCCTTTCCCGGCCAAAGCTGCTCGTGCTGACCGGAAAGGCCGCCGCCCACACCGTGCTGAAGCGGGAGGACGGGGTGATGAAATTGCGCGGGAGGCGGTTTCAGCACCGGACCGAGGCCGGCGCCGTCAACGCCATGGTTATGCTTCACCCGGCATATCTGTTGCGCCAGCCGCACCAGAAGCGGCTGGCCTGGGCCGATCTGCTTGCGGCCGAGGCTTGGCTGGACGAATTGGGTGCGGCGCGGCTCCGCCCGGGGGTTGTTTCATGATGTTTCGCACCGCCGCCCTAGCCGCCTTCGGCATCGCCATTGCGGCGCCAGCTGCGGCGCAGCCGCGGATCGTAGCTCTTTCCGAGCACGATGCCGGCGCCTATCAGGAGGCCTTCGCCGCGATCGAGGTTGGCAATTGGCGCGGCGTCGGATCGGCGCTCGCGCGGGTGGAGGACGACGTGCTCGCCGATGCAGTGCGCGGGCGCATGCTGCTTGCGCCGGGCTACCGGCCGTCGTGGGGAGAGTACACGTCCTGGCTCCGCCAGAACGGCGAATACGGCATGGCCGAGGCGGTGTACGACCGCGCCATGGCGTCGCGGCGGCGGCGCTCGCACGCGCAAGCGCCTGCGCCTGTCCGTGCTCCCGCGCGCTCCCTACCCGGCTCTCCACGTCCAGTACAAGATGACAGCGCCGCCGCTCGCGTCGGCATCGAGCGCATCGCCGAGCGTATTGGCGCCAACGATTTGGAGGGCGCGCAGGCGCTGGCCGAGGCTCAGCTCTATGGTCCGCGCGGCGGCCAAGCGGCCTGGCAGCTCGGGCTGATCGCATTCCGCCTGCACGATTATGCCGAAGCGGCGCGTCAGTTCGAAGCCTCCGCGCAATGGAATTATCACGGCGGCTGGGCGCTGGCGGGAGTGCATTATTGGGCCGCCCGCGCGCGCCTCGCGGCGGGCGAGACCACGGGCGTACATGAACATCTGGAAGCAGCAGCCGCTCGCCCCTGGACCTTCTACGGCCAGTTGGCTGAAGCCCAGCTTGGCCGCGGTAGCGCGCTGGCGCTCAGCGCCAGCGAAGTCGATTCCGCGACGCTTGCGCGCTTCATCGAGCATCACCCCGGCGCGCGACGCGCCGCTGGGCTGGCGCAATTGGGTCGCCTCTCGGAAGTGGAGAGCGAATTGCGGCGCCTGCACGCCGACCTTACGGCGCAGGACGATTCCGTGTTTCTTGCGCTCGCGATCGCGCTGGCGGCGCCGAGCGCGCAATTGCGCGCGGCCGAGTATGGCGGCCCGGAAGTCGCTGCCGGCTTTTGCCCCGCAACGTCTTTCGAGCCGGAGCAAGGGTTCGAACTCGACCGCGCTCTGATCTATGCGATCGTACGCCAGGAGAGCCATTACAATCCCAAGGCGGTCAGCGTCTCCAACGCGCGCGGCCTGATGCAGCTCCTGCCCTCCACCGCGCGCGATATGGACCGCTCGCATAATTACCGGCGCGCGCCGGCGGCGTTGTTCGAACCCGGGCTGAATTTGCGGCTCGGCCAATCCTATGTGCTGTGGCTGATGAGCCAATTCCACAATGACGGCGATCTGGGGCGCGTGTTCGCCGCCTACAATGGCGGCCCCGGCTGGCTCTCGCGGTGGCTTGCAACGCAATCGCCCGACATCGATCCGCTGCTGTTGCTGGAAACCATGCCGCGTGCGGAAAGCCGCGATTACGCCGAGCGCGCGCTTTCGCACATGGCTCTCTGCCGCAAGAGCTACGGACAACCGACGCCAGAAATGGATCGCTTGGCGGCTGGCGCGCCTGCGCTCTACACGCCGCTCGACAACCGACGCGCGGAACGCTGAGCTGCGCGCAGATCGGCGCCGGTGTCGATATCGCGCAGCGTCGGTAGGATCGCAACTTGGGCGGCGCCAAGATTGGCGAGCACATCATTGGCTGCATGTCGCGTAGACCAGCGCACGCCCGCCATCGCTCGCGCAGCGCGATCGCCCGAGCGCGCCGCCAGCAGCCAGAACCCGCCGTCTCGGGCCGGACCAAGCGCAAAAGGAGCGCGCCGCAACGCTGCAAACGCGGCCGCGATCAAGCCGGCGCCGATCTGAGGGCAATCCGTACCGATCACAGCAACAGTGCGCTTGCCCGCCATCGCGCGCGCCAACCGCGCGCCAAGATCGCCGCCGCCCTGAGCAATTCGCGCTACACGCCGCGGCCAAACCTCGATCGCTTCCGAGAACGCGCGATCGGGCGTAACACAAAGCAAGGTGCGCCAGCGCCGATCGCAGGCGGCGCGCAGCGTCGCTGCATGCAGCGCGCGATTGACGCGCCAGGCTTCGGTTTTGCCGATGTCGCGGGCCAGCCGTTGCTTTCCCACGCCCACACGCGGCGCCTTGGCCATGACGATCAGTGTCGGGCGCTCAATCATAGATCTTCGCGAGCTTCGCAGGATCGGCTCCCATGAGATAGCGCGCGGCGAGCGTCAGATTGCGCCACGAGCGCTTGGCGTAGCCGTCGCGGCGATATTTGTCAGCGCTGGTTACAGCTCTCGCGTTCAGGATGCCTAAGCGGCGCACGCCGATGCGGCGCGCGATGTCGATATCTTCCATCAACGGCAAATCGCGATAGCCGCCGACGGCATTGTACAAGGATTTTGAGATCAACAAGCCTTGGTCGCCGTACGGCAACTTTAGAATTCCAGCGCGCTGGCGCGCCCAAAACGCCACCCATCGCGCACCGAAAGTATCGTCGTCAAAGGCAAGCGTGAACGCCGCCGCACGTTCGTCGCCGGTTGCGATAAAGCGCGAAGCATCGCTCAACCAAGCTTCGGCCAACGCCGTGTCGGCGTGAAGGAACAATAGCCAATCGGCCTTGGCGGCGGCGGCGCCCGCGATCAATTGCACCCCGCGCCCGCGTGCGCCTCGCACGATATCGCAACCGGCGGCGTCGGCGATCGCCAACGTCTCATCGCTCGAACCGCCATCGGAGACGATCACTTGCTTCACCAAACCAGAGGCCGCGCCAGCGACCAACGGCGCGAGCGCGCGCGGCAAGTAGGCGGCCGCGTTCAAGGTCGGGATGACGACTGAAATCACCGGCCCGAGCATAAACCCGGCGCGGCCTTCGACAAGCTCAGGCTGACGCAGATGGGGTTTGCTCAGGCTGACGCAGAGGGCGAGCACAAAAGAGTCACGCTGAGCATGCCGAAGCGCGCAGCAATCACACGGCCGGAGGCGTTGGGCGGCTCTGCTGTTGCGCCGGGAGCGCGGCTTGGGGCGGCGGCGCTGCAGGTCCGCCCGGGCCGGGCCCAGAAGGTGCTGCAGGGGTGTTCGACGCATGCTCGGTGATCTGCGCCCGCAACCGCTGCACAAAGCGGTCCAGCAGATCGGTTCGCGCCACCGCGCGCGCGACGTCGCGGATGGCGGCGCCGTCGGCATGCACGCCAGAGGCCACGATCTCGAACGCATCGGCCTCCGCCGTGTTGGCGAGGTCACCTGCATAATCGCGATAAAATGCTCTCACGCCGTCTTCGTTTCCAGCTAGGGTCAGCGCCACCGCGGTGCGCAACACGATCTGGCGGCCGGCTTCGTCCAGCGGCTGCGCCCGGCTGCGCGCGCCCAACAAGGCGCGCAATTCCACCGCCGCGCGATCCCAGTCGCGCGCGCGCCAGGCGGCGTCGGCGCGAACACGTTGGGCGTCCTGGCTGCGGTCGCGCTCCACCAATTCCACGGCCGCGTCGAGGCGGCCAAGATCCATCAGGGCGCGCGCTTCGAGAATGCGCCGGTCGGCAAGCAGAGTTTGGTCCATGTTGGGCTGGCGCGAGGACGCCAACGCCACCAAAGCCCGGTCGGGCTTACGGTCCATCAAATAGATGGCCGCGAGATCGGCCGCCGCCTTCGCCTTGGAGACCCCGTCCAATCTCTCATCGACTTGGTGCTGGAGCAACTGCGCCGCCTGCTCCAGCAAATCTACATGCACAAGCCGGCCCGCAAGCAGCCGGACAATGCGGTCGCCGTTCGGCCCCACCGGCGTGAGATCGCTGAATTCGTAGAACAGGCCGAGCGCACGGATCGGTTCAAGCCGGTCGGCTTCGCCGTCGAGAAACAGGCGCTCAAACAGCGTCGCCATATCGGCGCGCAATTGGCGCACAGCGGGATCGGTCGGAAAACGGTCGGCGGCGGTGCGCATGGTCGCCAGCGCTTCGCGCCAACGGCCAAGCTCGGAATAAGCGTCGCCAAGCATGCCGACAACGGCGATTTCCACGGAATCGCCGCGCCAACGGAAACGCAGCGCCTCGAGCGGCTCCACTGAGTCGATCGCGCGCATGAGGCCGCTGGCGCGCCTCAGCCGCAGCGCTTCCAGCGTGGCGCGGACCGCGACCTCCTCATCGCGCGCACGCGAGAGTTCGTCGAGCATGGCGAGGGCGCGGGTTGAATCGCCGCGCGCGGCAGTCAACCGCGCTTCGATCAAGCGCGCCTGCAAACGGAGAGCTTGATCGGGCGCCTGTCCCATCGCGGCGCGGGCCGCCGCCTCCACTGCGGCGGGATCGTTCAGCTCCAACGCCGACGCCGCCAGCGCAAGTTGGAAACGAGCGCGCCAAGCAGCGGGATGCTCCTCTAGTCCGCCGGCGCCGCGCTCAAGCTCGCGCCGTGCTTCGCTCCAATCCTTGCGCAGATAGGCAGCGTAGCCGCGCCACAGCGCAGCTGAAGGATTGTTCCCCAGCGACGAAGCTGCGAGGTCAGCGCGCGAAGCCTCGGCCCGCCCCATCATCAAGTTCGCCGCGCCGCGCATCAGTCGATACTCTGGATCGATCTCGACCAATTCGCCTTGATTGATCGCGGCGACCCGCAGCGCTCCGAGCGCCTCGGCAGCCAACTCATGCCGCAATAAGAACCTCGCCAGCTCCAAGCGCGCCTCTACCGGCGCACCCTCGCGGACACCTTCAGCGGCGGCGCGGCGGCCTAGATCCGCGATACGCAGGCGCACCTCGACGAGGTCCATTTCCTGCTGCGCGGGCGCGACGTGCGTTTCCGTCAACGACGCTTCCAACAAAGCCGCGCTGGCGCTTGCAGCCGATTCGGCGGCCGGAACGGAGATCAACCCATCGTCGCGACTGACGATGAGATTGCCGTTCTCAAACTTAGCATCGACGCCGTCGGCGCGGGTTTCGATGACCGCGCCATGCGCGGCTGGCAACACCGCCGCCTCCACTGTCGCGCGGCGTGTATCGATACCGCGCGCGGGGCCGCCAATCATGGCGACGCCAATGCGGTCGCCCACCTCTGGGTCGCGCAACCAACGCACTACCCCTTCGCGTTCGAAGCTCGCGCGCAGGCGGCCGCGCCCGTTGGACTCCACCTCGCGGGTCAGCGCCGCCGGCGCGCCTGACGCCGCGCGCGCACCAAGCGAGATCACCCAGGAATTGTCCTCCGCCGCCGCCGATATCAGCACATCCGGCGTTGCGGGAATACGCAGGCCAACCACGCCTTCACCGCTGACGGCCTCGATGTTCTGATGCCGGCGCCCAGCGCGCGCGACGCCGGTTAGATCGATGCGCCCGCTGGCGTCAAACACCACCCAAAGCGCCTCGCCACGCCGAAACGCAGCCGCCCTTGTCGGCGCCGGCCAGGTTATCGTCAGGCGCGTGACGTCGGCCTCCTCCACCAGTTGCGCGCGCGCGACGCCGCTCACAGGCGGCCGCGCCGG
>JBEBIU010000103.1:0-9754 GCA_040080225.1 Terricaulis sp. | reverse complement strand
CCAACAGCGGACACTGGCTCGCACAATGCCCCCCCGCAACCTTGACCCCCCTCCCCAGTTCGCGTAAGCGTCCGCGCTTCGTTTTCCGCCCCAAAGAGCCAGGTTTCCCCATGTCCCGCCGTTGCGAGCTGTCCGGCGTCAACCGCCAAATCGGCCACAAGGTCAGCCATTCCAATATCAAGACCAAGCGCGAGTTCCAGCCGAACCTGGTCGATGTCACCCTGTCCAGCGACGCTTTGGGCAAAGCATACAAGCTGCGCATCACTGCTGCCGCCCTGCGCTCGGTCGATCATCGCGGCGGCTTGGACGCCTATTTGCTGAAGGCCAGCGAGGACGATCTCTCCCCCCGCGCGGCCAAAATCCGCCGGGACCTGAAGAAAAAGCTGAGCGCAACTAAAGCGGCGGCCTGAGCTTACAGCGCGTCCAGCGGCAGTTTCAGATACCGGATTCCGTTCGCTTCCGGCGCGGGAAGTTCGCCTGCGCGGATGTTGACCTGAATTGACGGCAGGATCAGCGCGGGCTTTCCGAGCGTCTTGTCGCGCGCCTGACGGTGAGCCACGAAATCCTCCTCAGACACGCCGTCATGGATATGAACGTTGGCCGCGCGCTGCGCCGCTACATTCGTTTCCCAAACATAGGCGTCGCGGCCGGGGGCCTTGTAGTCGTGACACAGAAAAATCCGTGTCTCCGGCGGCAGCGCCAATAAACGTTTAATCGAGTGGTAAAGCGTCCGAGCGTCACCGCCCGGAAAATCCGTTCGCGCCGTGCCGTAATCGGGCATGAACATGGTGTCGCCAACGAACACCGCGCCTCCTACCAGATAGGAGACGCATGCCGGCGTGTGGCCCGGCGTGTGCATCACTGTGATCTCGAGTTCGCCAAGCGGCAGGGCGTCGCCGTCTTTCACCAGCCTATCGAATTGGCTGCCATCCTCGGCCAGGTCGGGGAGATTGTAGACGCGCTTGAACACACGCTGCGTAGCGGTGATGTCGGCGCCGATCGCGGTCTTCGCACCGGTCGCGCGCTTCAGGAATGGCGCCGCCGAGATATGATCGGCGTGGGCGTGGGTCTCTAGAATCCAGTCTATGGTCAGATTTTCCGAGGCGGCGACATCGAGGATGGCCTGCGCGGAGGTGGTTCCCGTGGCGCCGGATCTCGGTTCGAAATCGAGCACGCTGTCGATAATCGCGGCGCGGCGGCTGGCCTCGTCCCACACGAGATAGCTCACAGTGAAGGTGGGTTCATCGAAAAAGGCGCGAACGTGAGGGATTGCGGTCATGGAAAGCTCCTTGGGCTTGCTTTTATATTAGCTTTCACTATTTTAGTTTCAACTGATATTTGGAGCGCTGTGCCCGACCTCGACCCCGCCGCCTTTTCCGGCAAGGCCCATGCGGCCGCCGCCCTGCTGCGCGCGCTCGCGCATGGGGCGCGGCTCATGGTGCTATGCCAACTCACCGCGGGCGAAGCCTCGGCCGGCGCCTTACAGGAAGGGAGCGGCCTTTCGCAATCGGCAATGTCGCAACATCTGGCTCGGTTGCGCGAAGAGAGTTTGGTCGCCACCCGTCGCGATGGCCAAACCATCTATTACCGCCTGGCCGACAAAAACGTCGCGCGCTTGCTCGAAACCCTCGTCCAAATCTACTGCCCGCCGAAAGCTAAACGGAGAAAAAAGTGACAAGTTCGATCACCCCGGTCAATGCCGTGGAATTGCGGCGGCTTCTGGATGAACGTCAAGCGATCCTGATCGACATCCGAGAGCCTGACGAGCACGCGCGCGAGCATATTGTCGGGGCAAGGCTTGCTCCGCTTTCGTCACTACAGACGCACGAGTTCGGCAACGGTCGAGACAAAATCGCCGTCTTTCATTGCCGCTCCGGCAATCGCACGCAAGCAAATGCAGACAGGCTGCGCGCCTGCGGCTTCACGCAAATCTATTGCCTCGACGGCGGCATTGAAGCCTGGAAGGCTGCAGGCTTGCCGGTGCGCCGCAACACAAAAGCGCCGCTGGAAATAATGCGTCAGGTGCAGATCGCGGCGGGATCGCTCATTCTCGCAGGAGCAGCGCTCGGCGCGACGACGCATCCCGCCTTCTACGGCCTTGCGGCCTTTGTGGGCGCCGGGCTCCTCTTCGCGGGCGCGACGGGATGGTGCGGGATGGCGATGCTGCTAAAGGCGATGCCCTGGAACAGGACCCCGGGCGTATGATGGCGCCCAGCGATGTTCTTTCTCTTCTCAGCGGCGCCGCTGTTGGACTGGTGTTGGCGCTGATCGGCGGCGGCGGCTCGATCCTCGCGACGCCGGCGCTGCTCTATGTGGTGGGCGTAACCAATCCACACGTCGCCATTGGAACGGGCGCGCTCGCGGTGTCGGTCAACGCGTTCATAAATCTCATCGTTCATTCCCGACGAGGAAATGTGAACTGGCCTTGCGCGCTTGCCTTCGCCGCCGCGGGCATTGTCGGCGCCGCGATCGGGGCGGCTTTGGGGAAATTGACTGATGCCCAAATTCTGCTGCCGCTGTTTGCGCTAGTCATGATCGCGGCCGGCGTGCGGATGCTGAAGGCGCCCACTAAATTAGGGAGCGGCAGTGTCGCGCTTTCCCCCAGCAACGCGCCGCGCATTGCAGGCGCGGGCTTGGCTGTCGGCGCGCTTTCCGGATTCTTCGGGATTGGAGGCGGCTTCCTGATCGTCCCTGGCCTAATGGCATCCTCGGGCATGGCTATGTTGCACGCCGTGGGCTCGTCGCTGGTCTCGGTGGGGGCTTTCGGGGCGACGACCGCCGCCTCCTATGCCTATGATGGGCTTGTGGATTGGCGTGTGGCGGGCTTGTTCATTGCTGGCGGGATTATCGGCGGGCTGGTCGGCGCTTCGCTTTCGTCGCGCCTGGCTACGCACAAGAATGCATTGCAACGCGTGTTCGCCGCAATCGTGTTCTCTACGGCGGCGTACATGCTGTGGCGCAGCCTGGGCCAGTGATCCTCACTCGGGGATTCCCTCAAGGTCGAACGCCAGCAACAAGGTGCGCTGGCGCGAGCTGAAATTGTCGTCGGACAAGATGTAAAGACGCGTCACGCCGTCCGGCATATCGATGGCAGCGATGGCCTCGAAATTGTCGAGCGCCAGCGGCGGCGCGATGCGCGCAAGTTCCTCCGCGGCTATCACCTCGCCGGTCAGCGCGCCCTCCTGAAAGCGCGTGATCCGCGCGCGCGGTCCAATCACCGGAGCAAAAAAGCGCTCGAGCGCGATCAGGTCGCCATTGGGCAAGCGATCGAGGCTGGTGAGCGAAAAACCAAGCGCCGGCCGGTAGCGCACCTGCGAGGCAATTTCTTCGCCCGTCTGCGGCGACGAGCGCCAAAGCGGCGTATCGCCCGCGCCTCCCCCTTCGGCGCCCACAAGCAGATCGCCGTTGGCGAGCGTCGCCATCGCCTCCAGGCCGACATTCGGCGGCAGGCCACGCACGCCCGCAAGCGGTGGGCCCCGTGTCGCCGCGCCGAAGGGACCGTCGCGGTTCATGTCGTAGAGCAGGATCGCTTGACGCTGCTCAAACGCCACCGCTAAGCGGCCATCCTGCAGCTGCGCCAGCGCTTCGGAATCTCCCTCCTCCTTGGAGCCGAAGGCCTCGCCGTTCTCATCGCGCATCAGCGCTATACGCATGCCGCTTAGGCCAACCAGCGCGCCTGTTTCGTCGAGTACGATTTGCGCCTCGAACCAAGCGCCATTGTCGGAAACCGCAACCAGACGACCATCTTCAAGCACCTCCATGCCTGACAGGCCGCCGAACGCCGAGTCCGATGAACGCAGCTCCAAGCCGCCCCGAAAACGCAGCGCTCCTGCTTGTTCAGCGCCAAACTCAACCGGCGTGGCCTCCACCGCAATTGCGCGCCATTGCTCGGCGATGGGCGCCTGGGCGGCCAGCGGAGCGCAGCCGCTGAGGATTAGCGCCAGGGCGAAATATCTCATGCGCGCGCCATGGCCCGCGCTTCGCGCGGCGAGCGCGGCGAGCGCTTGGCTTCCGGCGCCTTTTCATCAAACAATTCGGCGAGCTTCTCGGTCATCGCTCCGCCCAATTGTTCGGCGTCGGTAATCGTGACCGCGCGCTGATAATAGCGGGTCACGTCATGGCCGATGCCGATGGCGATGAGCTCGACCGGCGATTGGGATTCGATCCAATGGATCACCGCGCGCAAATGGCGTTCCAGATAATTGCCAGGATTGGCCGAAAGCGTGGAATCGTCGACCGGCGCGCCGTCGGAAATCACCATCAGAATGCGGCGCTGCTCGGCGCGCGGCAGCAAACGCTCATGCGCCCACATCAACGCTTCGCCATCGATGTTTTCCTTCAGCAAGCCCTCGCGCATCATCAGGCCGAGGTTTTTGCGCGCGCGCCGCCACGGCGCGTCCGCGGACTTGTACACAACATGGCGCAAATCGTTGAGCCGCCCGGGCTGTTGCGGACGCCCGGCCGCTAGCCAATCCTCCTTCGCGCGCCCGCCCTTCCAGGCGCGGGTGGTGAAGCCTAGAATCTCAACCTTGACGCCGCAGCGTTCGAGGGTGCGCGCCAGGATATCGGCGCACAGTGCCGCCACCATGATCGGGCGCCCGCGCATGGAGCCGGAATTGTCTAACAGCAGCGACACCACCGTGTCCTTGAACGGCATGTCCTCTTCCTGCTTGAACGAAAGCGCTGAGAGCGGATCAACAATCACGCGCGTCAGGCGCGCCGTATCGAGCACGCCCTCCTCGAGGTCGAAACTCCAAGCGCGGTTCTGCTTGGCTAGCAAGCGCCGCTGCAGGCGGTTCGCCAGGCGCCCGACCACGCTCTGTAGCGGCTTCAGCTGTTGATCCAGATAGGAGCGCAGGCGCGTGAGCTCTTCGCCGTCGCACAAATCTTCGGCGGCGATCTGTTCGTCATGGGCCCGCGTGAACACTTTGTAGCCGGCATTGGGATCGTCGGGCGCGTTGCGATCCTTCGGGCGCATCGGCCGGTCGCCGGGATCGTCCTGCTCAGTTTCCTCGCGATCCTCAGATTCGGATTCGCTATCGACCGTCATCGTCGCATCCGACTCGATGTCGGAATCCATCATCTCCATCTCTGGCGGCGCCTGTTGTTCCTGTTCTTCCTCACCCTCGGCATTGTCGGCCTGCGGCGGCGGTTCGTTTTCACCGCTCTCGCTTTTATCGTCCTTGTTCTCCTCGGCCCCGAGCTCATCGCCGATGCCGAGTTCGCTCAGCACGTCCCGCATTTGCAGCGCAAATTCGCGCTGGTCGTCGGCGACAGCCGGCAATTTGTCCAAGGCGGCGCCTGCTTCGCGCTCAATGTCGGCGCGCCAGGCATCGACCATGGCTTTCGCGTTCGCGGGCGGGGCAGCGCCGGTGAGCCGCTCACGCACCATGAGCGCAATCGCCTCCGCCATCGGCGCCTGCGCACGCGTTTGCATGCGCGCGGCGCCTTTACGTTCCAATGCGTCACTCAGCGCCGAAGCGAGGTTGTTGGCGACGCCTTTCATGGCGTTGGCGCCCAGCGCCTGCACGCGCATTTCCTCCACGGCGTCGAACACCGCGCGCGCGTCGGCGCCATGCGGGCGCAGCCGGGCATGCTCTCCCTCGTCATGGTGCGCGAGCCGCAACGCCAGCGCGTCCGCCTGACCACGAATGCGCTCGGCCTCCGGATCGGAAATCACCCGCGGCGGGTGCGGCAGCACGATCTTGCCGGCGGAAAGACGCGGTCCTTCGGCGCCGAACGTAACCTCAAGCTCGTCCTCGCGCCCGGCGAGCGCGCGCGTCGCCTGCGCGAGCGAGCGCTTGAAGGTTTCAGCGGGGGTTTCGCGTTGGGACACTAGGGGATGGCGACTCTGGCGCTTTCTTGACTTAGCTAACCTACTTAGCTAACCTCGAGCAATGATCAAAGTGAAGATTCACGAGGCCAAGACCAATCTCTCCAAACTCATCGTCAAAGTCGAGGCGGGCGAGGAGGTTGTGATCTGCCGGGGGGATAAGGAGGTTGCACGGCTGATCCCGGTCCCGGAGCCAACGGCGCGCGGCGTGCGTGAGGAGCAAACGCCTTGGGGATCGCCCGGCGTTTGGGATGGCAAATCACCGCGCAAACCTGGGTTGTTGAAAGGAATCATCGGCCCAACACCAGATGATGCGTTCGCGCCGCTGACCGATGCAGAACTCGCCGAATGGGAAGGTGGGCCTGTCTTTCCTGACGACGACACAAAGACGTGATCGTGCGGCTGCTGCTCGATACCCATGCCTTGATCTGGTGGTTCGAGAGCGACCCGCAGCTCAGCAAACGCGCGCGCACGGAGATCGGCGCAAGCCAGAATCAGGTGATCGTCAGCACGGCGACAGCTTGGGAATGCGCCATCAAGGTCCCGACTGGGAAGCTGCCTCAGGCTGCGCCGCTGCTTGCCGCGTTCAGACCGCTGCTGGAAAAAGCTGGCTTCGATCTTCTCGACATGTCGCTCGAGCACATTCTCGCGGCGGGGGCGTTGCCTCGCTTCCACGGCGATCCCTTCGATCGAATGCTCGTCGCGCAAGCACTCGCGGAAGGCATGGCGATCGTATCTAAGGACAAAGAATTGGATCGTTATGGCGTGAAGCGGTGGTGGTGAGGCATGCTCCCTAATATGGCTTGCGCACGTCCTTCACGCCGGGGAAATGCTTCACGTTCAGCGTCACCAACGGCAGGCGCGCGACGAGGGCGGTGGCGGCGATGAGGGCGTCGAATTCGTCGACGCCGCGGCTTGGCGCATAGCGGCGGAAGATACCTGCGGCCTTCTCGGCCATGGCGGCATCCACTTCGATGACGCTCACGGCTTCGAGCATACGGCGGATGACTTGCGCTGTCCCGGAGCGGTCGGCGCCGACGTTAAGCTCGAAAACCGTGATCGAGGACGCAAAGAGCGGGGTTCGCTGCTGCTTCGCTAACCAAGCCGTCGCCGGAGCATGGCGCCGTTGGATATCGATCAGGACGGAGGTGTCGAGCAGGAGGCTCAATCGAGCTTTCCCGCCGCCTGGGCTTTGTTGCGGGCAAGACGCTTTCCTAGCTCTTTTTCCATTTGCTTACGCCGCTTCGCGAACGCGGCCGGCGTCATGGAAGGATCGGGTTCGGGCGGGCCGAGCGCCATGATGACTTCGTAAAGCGACGGCTTGTTGTTCTTGTCCGCGAGCCCTTGGTCGATGAGATCGCGAATGAGATCGGAGCGGGTGACGCCCAGCGCTTTGGCGCGCCCGTCCAAGGCCGCGATCTGGGCGGCTTCGAGGTAGATTTGCGTGCGCTGGAGTGACATACATCGTTGTATACATCGTGGCGGCGGGGTGGTCAAAGGGCGCTCGCGCCTCTTGTTTCTAACGCCCCGCCCCTGCGCCCAACTACCAAGGCGAAAAGCACGTTCAGCCATTCGCGTTGGTCAAGACGATTACGTTGCGCGCGCTCTTCCAACAGCGCTTGCTCGAGTCGCAAAAGCAAAGGGTCGTTCGAGCCACTGATGCGAATGAGCCCCGGCGCTGCTTCCTCTCTGGCCACCCAGGCGCCTTCGTCCGTAAACAACACCCGCGTAGCAACCAAGAGCCGGCGCTCCTCGGGATAACCGGTTGTGTACAACGCCCCTGACCGATCTCTGATCGCGATGAATACATCACCCTCAGAAAAAATGTAGGGCAGCTGACAATTTGACCTATGCTCTGGCGCCTCAAAACCTCCCATGGGCCCCGGCAAATCGCTCGGATTGCGCAACGCCCCGTCCGCAAGGCGCTGGCGACGATCCCGCTGTCCGAATTGCCACAACGTCCGATCTGCGCCAGCGCTCAAGGGCGACCCTGACACCCAGAGTGATCGACGCCACGCGGCAAGAGGGACAGAGGCTAGGGTCCGCACTACTTCTAGGTTAAATGATCGGGTGTCGGGAGAGGTCCAGTACGATCCAGCGGCGGGGTAAGGCCTGGAGCCTCGCACTCGTACCACCTGGATAATTGCCGCGCGACCTGCGATCTGCGTCATCAGATCACCGCGCGCATATTCGCCATGGTAAGGCTCGCGCGGCATGCACGCTTCGGAAGAATGTGCCGCTGCAACCCACAACAAGAGGCCGGCAAATAGAGCCCTAGTCAACTCCGGCCTCCCTCGCCATGATCCCGAAGCGCTCGCTTGCGCTCGCGTCCGGGATGGCTTTCGCAACTTCGTTGCCTAAGCCACCTTCACCCTTGTCGCCGCCTCCGGCAAATCAGCCCCGAACGCGCGTTGGAAAAACTCAGCCACCGTTGGCCGTTCCAGTTCGTCGCATTTGTTCAAGAACGTCATCCGGAACGCCAGCCCCACATCGCCGAAAATTTCCGTGTTCTGCGCCCAGGTGATCACGGTGCGCGGGCTCATGACGGTGGAGATGTCGCCGTTCATGAAGGCGTTGCGGGTCATGTCGGCGACGCGCACCATGGCCATGATGGTGCGCTTGCCTTCGGGATTGTTGTACGTCGGCGCCTTGGCGGTGACGATCTCGGCTTCGACATCGTGATCGAGATAATTGAGCGTCGTGACGATCGACCAGCGATCCATCTGGCCCTGGTTGATCTGCTGGGTGCCATGATAGAGCCCAGTGGTGTCGCCCAATCCGATCGTGTTGGTGGTTGAGAACAGGCGGAAGAACGGATTGGCGCTGATCACCCGGTTCTGATCCAGCAGGGTGAGCTTTCCGCTCGCCTCCAGCACGCGCTGGATGACGAACATCACGTCGGGGCGGCCGGCGTCGTATTCGTCGAAGCAGATCGCCACCGGTCGCTGTAGCGCCCATGGCAGCATGCCTTCGCGGAACTCGGTGATCTGCTTGCCCTCCTTCAGCACGATGGCGTCCTTGCCGACGAGATCGATGCGCGAGACGTGGCTGTCGAGATTGATCCGCACCGTCGGCCAATTGAGCCGCGCCGCTACCTGCTCGACATGGGTCGATTTGCCGGTGCCGTGATAGCCCTGCACCATCACGCGGCGGTTGTGGGCGAAGCCCGCCAGGATCGCGAGCGTGGTCTGGGGATCGAAGCGATAGGCTTCGTCCAGCTCGGGCACGTATTCGGTCTTCTTGGAGAAGGCCGGAATTTTCATATCGCTCTCGACCCCGAAGGCGCGGGCGGAGAGGGTCTTGTCGGGCTTCATCGAGAGCAGGTCGTCGGCAGCGGTCATGGAATCTCTGAACTGGTTGTGCGGGCCAGCTTAGGGCCTTGGACAGCCGGCTTCCAGCCGACATGAAAACAAACAACAAGAACCGGCAAGATGGCGGCGTCCAAAGCTACACCAACCCGCCAGCCTTCAGCGTCTGATAGGCGGCCAGCACGCGCTGCAGATTGGCTTCCGCGCCGCGGTCGCCACCGTTCGAATCCGGGTGCCAGCGCTTCACCAATTCGGCGTAGCGGGTGCGGATTTCGCCAGGCGCGGCGTTCTCCTGCAACTCCATTACTTCCAGCGCCTTGGCCTGGAGCCTGCTCAGCCGCCGGCGCGGCTTGGCGGCCGGCGCGCCCGGATCGCCTCCGAAAATCCCAAACGGGTCGCCCCGGCCTCCAGCGACAGACCCCCGCCCCGCCGCAGCCAGGCGGTCGCCGCGGCCGCCTCGCAAGGTCCAGGTCGGGCGATGTCCCACTTCCTCCCGGGCGCGATAATTCTCCAGTTCGGCGTCGCTCATGCCGGCGAAATAATTCCAGCGTCGGTTGTAGTCGGCGACGTGCTCCAGGCAGAAATGCCAAAATTGGTTGTCGTGCTCGCGACC
>JBEBIU010000102.1:0-9815 GCA_040080225.1 Terricaulis sp. | reverse complement strand
CGTTGACCCAGCACCCCCGTTTCCCTTATACCCCCTTTTCCTCGCCCGAACGGTCTCCGTCCGGGCGCACGATTTTATTTGGCGGTTGGTATGTTCGCGGTCATCAAAACGGGCGGTAAGCAATACCGGGTCGCCAAGGGCGATGTGGTGGTGGTCGAGAAGCTCGACGCCAAGGCCGGCGCCAAGGTCAGCTTCGACACGCTGATGACCAGCGACGGCAAGGCCGTGAAGCTGGGCAAGGACGCGGGCAAGGTGTCGGGCGAGCTGGTCGAGACCAAGAAGGGCGACAAGGTGTTCGTGTTCAAGAAACGCCGCCGCAACACCTATCGCCGTCGCGCCGGCCATCGTCAGGCCGAAAGCCACGTCAAAATTACAGCGATCGGATAAGAGACTCCCATGGCTCACAAAAAAGCTGGCGGTTCTTCGCGCAACGGTCGCGACAGCCCAGGTCAACGCCTCGGCGTGAAGCGCTTTGGCGGCCAGGCCGTCAGCGGCGGGGAAATCCTCGTGCGCCAACGCGGCACCAAATTCCATCCGGGAACCAACGTCGGCCTTGGCCGCGACCATACGCTGTTTGCCCTTTGTCACGGCCAAGTGGCGTTCGCGACCAAGCGCGATGGCCGAACCTATGTGTCGATTAATCCGATGCAGGCTTCGGCCAATTAGGCGAGACGGATAAATTTCCGGATCGCCGCAACAGGGCGATCCGGTTCCCGAGTTTAGCGTGGGGCGCCCGGATCAAGGCGCCCCATTTTTCTTGCCCCACGCAAAGCCCGAGCAGGAGGCTTGGCAATGCGTGACGTGGCGGAGATCGAAACACCGAGGCTGCGGTTGCGGCGCCTGCGCATGGCCGACGCGCCGCGTATCGCCCGCTTCTGCGACGATCCCGGCGTGGGCCGAAATCTAGCAATGACGCCGCTGCCATACCTGCCGGTCGCGGCCGAGGGCTGGATCATGATCCTCGCGGCGCGCGCACCGCTGGAGCACGACTTCGTGTTCGCGGTGGAGTTGCCCGGTGATGGGCTGATCGGATGCATCGGCGCTCACGTTGGCGCTGAAGCGACTGAGATCGGCTATTGGTACGGTCGGCCCTATTGGGGGCAGGGCTTCGCCAGCGAAGCGCTCGCGGCATTCGTGTCGCAGGCGCGCACGCTGGGGGCGCTGGCGTCCGGGCATTTCGCCGACAATCCAGCCTCGGGGCGCGTGCTGGAGAAGGGCGGCTTTGCTTATACCGGCGAGACGGTGGAGATGTTCTCCATGGGCCGCGGCGCGCGTGTTCCGTGCAAACGCATGGCCTATGCGGCGTCTGCGGCGGTCGGCGAACGGCGCGCGGCGGGGGCGTTATGCTAACGCTGCCCGAAACGCGCCAGCAAAGAGGAGAAGAGTTCGCGCGCTTGTTGGCCCAGTGCGTCGAAGTCCACGGCGTGCGTTTGGATCAGCACGAACAGCACGTAAGCGAGGATGAACAGCACCGGCATCATCCGCTCGAGCGAGAACCATTTCATCGTGCGCCGCTTGCCCTGCAGCGCCTCCCATTCCTCGCGGATCGGGTGGCGGCCAAGTTCGCTCTCGAGCGCGTAGATGGCGCGATACTTCGCCGCCAGCAGCAGCGTGTAGTACGAGTTCGAAGTGCGCCAGATGACGCAGGTCAGCGCCAGCGCCCCCGCGAGAACCGCCAGCAGCGCCGGGTCGAGGGTCTTGCCGTCGCCCTGGGCGAGGAAACCCATCGCCCCGACGCCGGTTGTGTTCAGCGTTAGGAACATGTTGGAAAGCTCGCGCCGGGCGCGGCGGGCCTCGCGCACCTCCTCGACCAGGAGCCGGTAGAATTCGAAAGCGTGTTCGGCCATGGCCCTTCCCCCTTGGGATCGAGCTTAGCTTGCGACGCCGCCTTGGAAAAGGCGCTGAATTCACCTAAACAACGTGCATTGGGCATCGACCAAAACATTCCCACCCATCCCCGGATGAATGCGCAGCATTCAGTCCGGGGCCCATAAACGCGAGCGTTTGTGATCATGGGCCCCGGGCTCGCCGCTTGCGCGGCGCCCCGGGGATGGGTGTTCGGTGGTTCAACCAGTGGGTTCGTGGAGCAAAAGCACATGGGTTTGAGGGTAGCGGTGGTCGGCGCCACGGGGAACGTGGGCCGGGAAATGCTCACCATTCTGGAAGAGCGGCTGTTCCCCGCCGACGAGGTGGTCGCGCTGGCGTCGCGCCGGTCGATGGGTACCGAAATCAGCTATGGCGACCGAACGCTGAAGTGCAAGGATCTCGAGCAATTCGATTTCGCGGGCGTCGATCTGGTGCTGATGAGCGCGGGGGGGGCGGTGTCGAAGCAATATTCGCCCAAGATCGGCGCGACCGGTGCGGTGGTGATCGATAATTCCAGCGCCTGGCGCATGGATCCGCGCGTGCCGCTGGTGGTGCCGGAAGTGAACCCCGACGCCGTGCTCGGCTATGACAAGCTCAACATCATCGCCAACCCGAATTGCTCGACCGCGCAATTGGTGGTGGCGCTGAAGCCGTTGCACGACCGCGCTGTGATCAAACGCGTGGTGGTGGCGACCTATCAATCTGTTTCCGGCGCCGGCAAAGAGGCGATGGATGAATTGTGGATGCAGACCAAGAAACTCTACGTCAACGACGAGATCGTCTGCGAACATTTCCCCAAACAAATCGCTTTCAACGTCATCCCCCACGGCGGCGATTTCATGGAGGACGGCTACACCACAGAAGAATGGAAAATCGAGGTCGAGACCAAAAAGATTCTCGACCCGAAGATCAAACTGACCGCCACTAGCGTGCGCGTGCCGGTGTTCGTCGGTCACTCGGAAGCGGTGAACATCGAGTTCGAGAACGCAATCGAGGCCGATGAAGCGCGAGAAATCCTCCGCGAGGCGCCGGGGATCATGGTGATCGACAAGCACGAGGACGGCGGCTACGCCACCCCGCTGGACTGCGTCGGCGAGTTCGCGACGTTTGTCTCGCGTATTCGCAACGACAAGACGGTGGAACACGGGCTTTCGCTCTGGGTGGTTAGCGACAATCTCCGCAAGGGCGCGGCGCTTAACGCGGTGCAGATCGCGGAACTGATGCTCAATCGCGGGCTGTTCAAGCGGCTGCGCGCGGCGTGATTGGCGCCACCGACCTGCGCGGCGCTTTCGACGCGGTGACCGAGCATTGGTCGCCCAAAGTAATCGCGCGCATCAACGATCAGTATCTTAAAGCGGCCAAGGTCAAAGGTGATTTCGTCTGGCACAAGCATGACGAAGAGGACGAGTTGTTTTACATCGTCAAAGGCGAACTTTCGATAGATTATCAGGACAGGCCCTCCGTGCTCGTCCGCGAAGGCGAGTTTCACGTTGTGCCGAAAAACACTATGCACAATCCTCGCGCGGAGGTGGAATGCTGGATAGTTCTGCTCGAGCCGGTTTCCACGAAGCACACTGGCGACGTAGCGACGGATCGCACGCGCACCATCGAGGATCAATTGGGCTGACGCGGTAGTGAACTGAAAGAATTGTTGCGCCGTGGTCGGCCAGCACCTGCTGGCGCGGGCGCCTCAAAACGCTTATTTGTCTATGGGTGGGAACGATGTCGATCACAATCGAACAACCGTCGGAGTCCGACCTCGATGTCATACATCGGGCGCTCCGTGAGACCTATTGGTCGCCCGGCATCCCGCGCGATGTGGTGGCGCGCGCGTGCGCAAATTCGATGTGCGCGGTCGCACGCGGCGATTCAGGAAAGCTGATCGGCTTCGCGCGCGTCGTCACCGACAAAGCGACATTCGCGTGGCTCTGCGACGTGATTGTGCTGCCGGGCAAGCAGGGACGAGGTCTCGGCCGCGCGTTGGTGCGGACCTTTCTGGAGCACCCGGAATTGCAGAATCTGCGCCGTTGGCTGTTGGGCACCAAGGATGCGCACGGCGTCTATGCGCCGCTGGGTTTCACGCCGCTGACGGCGCCGGAACGTTTCATGCAGATCAAGCATGCGGCGCCATACGGGACGCAGGCCTCGTGAACGCTGGCGATGCGACGACGCCAGATCACCGCGCTGGTTTCGTCGCCGCGTCGAGCGCCTATGTCATGTGGGGCTTCTTTCCGCTGTACCTTAAGGTCTTCGCACAGATCGACGTCCGCGAAGTCTTGGCGCAGCGCATCCTATGGGCGGCGCCATGGGCGCTGATCGCTGTGTTCGCGATCAGCGGGTGGCGACTTGGGCGGCGGGAAATCGCCGCCGCGCTCACGCCGCGGATGCTCGTCACGCTTGCAGCGTCGGCCTGCTTCATTTTCGTGAACTGGGGACTCTACGTCTATCTGGTGATCAGCGGGCGCGTGATCGAATCCTCGCTTGCCTATTTCTTGGCGCCGCTCGTCAGCGTCGCCGTCGGGGTGCTGTTTTTTCGCGAGAAGATTACAGGGCTTCAGTGTGCGGCGCTGTCGCTGGCGCTGGTCGGTGTGATTGTGCAGGGTTTGGCGCTTGGCGCCCCGCCCTGGATCGCGCTTGTAATTTGCGCTTCGTGGTCGGGCTATGCCGTGATCCGCAAACGCGCTTCTGTGCCCGCCGCGGTGGGTTTGCTGGTTGAGAGTCTCATTCTAGCGCCGCTGGCGATAGCGATGCTGGTTTGGGTTGCGCGCGAAGCGCCGCTGGAATTCAGCTCCGATACCTCGACTGCGTTGCTCCTCGCTACCGCGGGGCCAGCGACCGCCATCCCACTGATGGCGTTCGCTTTCGGCGCGCGGCGTGTTAGCTTTACAACATTGGGATTGCTGCAATTTGTGGCGCCGACGCTGCAATTTCTGACGGGGCTCGCGTTCGGCGAGCCGTTCACCTTGGTCCACGCGATCAGTTTCGCGTTGATCTGGGCTGGCCTTGGCTGCTTCGCGTGGGATACGCTCGCGCGCGCAAGGAAATCATGAGCGAAACTGTCTATTACGCTATCGGCGATGTGCACGGCGAGTTCGAAAAGCTCGAGCGGCTGCTGGTTTCCATTCGCGGGGACGCGCGTTACCTTGGCGTAACGTACAAGATCATATTCCTGGGCGATCTGATCGACCGCGGACCGGACAGCCGCTCGGTGGTGGCGGGGGCGATGGCGGCGACGGAGGCCGGCGAAGCGCTCGCGCTCAAAGGCAACCACGAAGAATTGATGCTTTACGCCTATGATCGTGAGGACAGCATCGGCCTCTACCATTGGGCCAACAATGGCGGCGACGAAGCTATCCGGTCCTATGAGCGCGCCAACGGCAAGCAGGACCACTGGCGACTCGCAATCGACCCGTCGCACCTGAGATGGTTGCGCGCATTGCCGTGCATCCATCGTGACGAGGCGCGCGGGCTTGTGTTCGTGCATGCCGGCATCGATCCACGCACCTATCCCGCCTGCAAAGAGGAAATCTACCTTTGGACGCGCTCGCCAATATTCTATAACCCGGGACGCTGGCCGGATCGTCCCGAACTCGAGGGCCTCCTGGTTGTGCACGGTCACACGCCGACGCCGGACTTCAAACCGCACGTCAATCCGCGCCGCATCAATATCGATACCGGGGCGTGCTTTGGCGGTCCGCTTACGTCTGTGGTGCTGGCGCCGGGGCAGGCGCCGCGATTCCTGCGCGCCTGAGCGCAGCGATCAGCACCAGCCACGCCGCCAAGGGGCAGATCGGCAATTGCGGAATGACGGGCGTGTTTAGTGTCAGCGCGCCCAGATGCCAAGCGTGAGGATGGGGCAGATAGATTCCCGCCGCCAGTGAGAGGCCCGCTCCCCAACCGAACACAAACGCTACGATCTCGAAGCGATTGCGCGGCGCGCCGAGTAACGCGACGCCAGCCGCAAGCAGGGCGAAATCGTAGAAAAACATGTAAGGCGAGAGCAGCAAGGTCGCCGCGCAAAGCGCCGCGCCCTGTTCGCCGCGCTGGCCGTTGCGGAATATCCAGAGCGAGAGGCCAAGTGCGCCAGCGGCGCTGATCGCATGCGCGGCGGCGGCTATTGCTTGGGGCGCGTGGGCTTGCAACAGATTGGCGTAGAGGCTGCCATAGGAAGGCGTTGCGACGCGCTGTTCGATGATGTTTCGCGCAGCGCCTGAAAGACTCGCGAAGAAGCGCAGGTAGGCATCAAAGCCAAACACCAGGCCTCCGATTGTGACAAAAATCGCTGTGGCTATAGCGGCGGCGGCGAAAGCGCGCCAACGCCCCGACAGCGCCAGCAGTAGCGGCCAGAGGATGGCGAGGTGTGGCTTGATCGCGAGTATGCTGACCAGAGCGCCAGCGATGAGCGGACGTCGATCCAGCCAAAACACCGCGAGTCCGGAGACGCTGGCGACAATCATGCCAAGCTGGATCGAGCCCAATTGGTAGACGATCGCCGGGACGGTGGCCGCGAAAATCAGCGCCCGTTTGTCGGGCAGGATTTTCGCCATCGCGAAAAAGTACAAGGTAAGGCAGAGCGCCAGAAAGATGATCGCCGAAGCCGGATAGGGCGCGAGCGCCATTACCGGAGTGAACAACAACAAAGTCGGCGGCGAGGCGAACTGGGCGTAGAATTTGACTTCCGGCACCGCCTCACGGTGATGGGTCCATTGCGGTTCGCGCTTGTGCACCTCCTCGGCGTCTCCATCGAGCACGGTTTTGCCGGCGCTCCAGAAGGCGATGTAATCGCCGAACACCGGTTGCCCGCCGGGCAGCGCCAGGTTGCGCGATCGCATCAGCAGATCGCCCAACACCAACACCAGCGCGAGCGCCACCAGGATCGCGGCGACCTCGAACCAGAGGCGCGGGGAGACCTTCAGACGCATGCGTACAGCGCTTCGATCAAGCGCAACGCGCGTGGATCGCCCATGATGTGGTGAGATTGCTGGTTCATCACGTAGCCTGCGGAAATCCGTGCGACCGGATCGCCGAAGCCGCACGAGCCGCCCATGCCGGAATGGCCGAACGCTTCCGGGTTGGGGCCGTAAAATCGATTGGAATTGCCGATGATGCCGGCGCGCCAGTCGATGTCGAATGGCAGCACGAGATCGTCGCCCCGCCAGATTTGCTTGGTCAAGGCAGCGAAGCCTTCCGTGGAAAGCACGCGTTTGCCCGCGATTTTGCCTTCGCCGGAATAGACTTCGTAGAGCCGCGCCAAGCCAAGCGCGTTGCCATGACCATTGGTCGAGGGAATTTCGATTTGGCGCCACTGCGCCGAACCCCGAACCGGCGCCGCCCAGGGCGTAAAAAACGCCGCCTTCCGCGGCGGCGTGATCGCACCGAACTCACCCGCACGCGAGGGCTTCTTCATCTCGGCGCAGCGATGGTGTTCGGCTTCGGGCGTGCCGATCTGGAAATCGATGCCGAGCGGCGCGCAAATATCTTCGCGTAGGATGGCCCCAAGCGAGCGCTCCGCCGCGCGCTGCGCGATCTCCCCGACGATGTAGCCCCAGGTGAGCGGGTGATAGCCGCTGGCGCTTCCAGGAGACCACATCGGCGCAAGCGCTGCGATCGCTTCCACGCAGCGCGGCGGATCGAGCCAAAGGTCAGGATCGATCGGCTCGATGAAACCCGGCACGCCTGCCTGATGCGCGAGCGTTTCCGCAATGGTGACGTGGTCTTTGCCGTGAGCGCCGAACGCAGGCCAGAGCGAGGCCAACGGCGCATCGTAGTCGATCAATCCCTGATCGGCCAGCATGGCCAAGGTCAGCGCGCTGATGCCTTTTGTGGTGGAGTAGACCGGCGCGATGGTGTCGCGGTTCCACGGCTTGCTCTGGTCGCGGTTCGCCCACCCGCCCCAGAGGTCCACCACGATTTCGCCCTCGCGCACGGCAGCAAAGCTTGCCCCGAGTTCGTCGGAGAGATTGCTCTCGAAAGCATCGTAAACTTGCTCGAAACCAGGAGCGACAAAGCCTTCAGCCATGCACATCACCCGCGCAACGCTTGCTATTGACTGAACCAAACAAAACTTCGTTATTCCGGACGCGCGGCTTGTCCGCCGGAGCGCGCCGCGCGAAGGCGGAAGCGCGACCCGGAACCCCAGGGCGACAACTGCGCTCTACGATCCCCTGGGTTCCGGGTTCGGCTTCGCCGCCCCGGAATGACGGAGTGAGATGGGGCATGTTCATGTGAGTTCCAAGTGCGTCGCGCGCGGCCAGGTCACCGGATCGGCGAGCAGATCGTGCGCAGCCGGCAGCGCCAAGTCTTCGCTGTTGGCGGCGAGCGAACGCACGATCACGTCGTACACCGCCCCGGTGGCGCCTTCGAGCGCAAACGTCAAAGTCTCGCCACGCAGCCGTCGCGCCAGGAACAACGCCGACAGCAGATCGCCTGCGCCCTTCGGCGCGCGCGGCAGACGCGTGGTTTCGCAGAACCAATCGCCCGCGGGCGAGGCGTACAGATTTCCAACGCCGAGCGCGGTGCGGATCGAGGAGATCAGCAGCGGCTTGCCGACGCGGCGTGCGCTTTCGCGCGCGGCGCCGAGCCCATCGATCTCGCGCCCCAGAATGAGGCCGAGCTCGAACGCGTTGGGCATCAGCCAATCGGCGTTGGCCCAAAGGGAATTGATGACGGCGTCAGCGATTTCGTCGCTGACATAGACTTTGCCGTCATCGCCCAGCACCGGATCGCAGACGAAGATCGCATTGGGATTCGCCGCCTTGACCCGATCGACCGCGTCGAGGATCACCGCCACCTGGTCGGCGCCGCCGATATAGCCGGTGAGCACTGCGTCGATTTCGCCGAGGAGCGCGTCCGCCGCCAGGGCGTCGACAAAGCTGGCGAGTGTCGCGGCCGGAATAGGCCCGCCCCCTGGCGCGCCATGGTCGGGGCGGCGGCCGAGCAGTGTGGTCGGAATCTGGAAAACGCGCTGCCCAAGCCGCTCCATCGCGAACGCGGCCACGCTGTTGCCGACGCGGGCGCCGACGACCTGGCTCTGGATCGACAGAATCGTCCTGGGGCGGTTAAGTTCGTTCATGCGCGCGCGATGTATCGCGTGCGTTTCAGCGATGAGCAAGATCATGAACACACGTCCGCGCCGGTCCTGCCTCTATATGCCCGGTTCCAACGCCAAGGCGCTTGAGAAGGCCAAGGGCTTGCCCGCCGACGTGGTGCTGCTCGACCTTGAAGATTCCGTGGCGCCAGACGCCAAAGAAGGCGCGCGCGCCGCAGTGGCCACGGCGGTGCAGGGCGGCGGCTATGGCCGACGCGAAGTGATCGTGCGCATCAATGCGCTATCGACGCCCTGGGGGCGCGAGGATATCGCCGCAGCGGGCGCCTCACGGCCGGCTGGAATTTTGGCGCCGAAGGTGGAATCCCACGATGAAATCGTGGCGCTCGACGATGCGATGACGGAAGCCGGTTTCGCCGATGAGGCGAGCCTTTGGGTCATGATCGAGACCCCGCGCGCGATCTTCAATCTGGCGCCGATCGCCGCCGCCGCGCGCGGCACGCGGCTCTCGGCGCTGGTCATGGGCACAAACGATCTCGCCAAGGAAATGCGCGCCAGACCGGGCGCCGAGCGCGCGCCGTTTCATGCCGCGCTATCGTTGGCAGTGATGGCCGCGCGCGCGGAGGGGCTGTCGGCGATCGACGGGGTTTACAACGACATCGCCGATGCGGCCGGCTTCGAGGCGGAATGCCGCCAGGGGCTCGCGTTCGGGTTCGATGGCAAGACGCTGATCCATCCGTCGCAGATCGACGCGTGCAATGCCGTGTTCGCGCCAAGCGCCAAGGAAATCGCCAACGCCCGCGCGCTGATCGCTGCGTTTGCGTTGCCGGAGAATGCTGGGAAGGGCGTGATCAAGGTCGATGGCAAGATGGCGGAGCTGCTGCAGTTGGAACACGCGCGGCGC
>JBEBIU010000101.1:0-9958 GCA_040080225.1 Terricaulis sp. | reverse complement strand
CAGCCGCACTGGGCGCGACCCAGCCGGCCAGGCGCGGTTCCTCGCCGTCATCGCCGCCGCGCTCAATGCGCAACGATTTCAAAAGATCGGACTTCTCGCTCACCCGCGCACCCGCTTGAACTGCGGCCCTGACATAGGCGCGCCGCCCATGCGGCGCAACGCGGGACGCGCGGTTTGCGACGTTTGGGGGCCGCATGAACGAATTGCGAACCCCGAATCGGTTAAGAAGCGCCATGGCCGAACCTGCAGAACGCATCCTTTCGCCCGCCCGCATGCCCGGAGAGGGTGCTGATCGCGCGCTCCGGCCGCAGGGGTTCGACGAATTCGTTGGCCAGCCGGCGGCGAAGGCCAATCTGCGCGTGTTCGTGGACGCAGCGCGCGCGCGCGCCGACGCCATGGATCATGTGTTGCTGTTCGGGCCCCCGGGGCTGGGCAAGACCACGCTCGCACAAATCATCGCCCGCGAACTGGGCGTCGGCTTCCGCGCCACGAGCGGCCCGGTGATCGCGCGCGCGGGCGATCTCGCCGCGCTGCTCACCAATCTCGAGCCGCGCGATGTCTTGTTCATCGACGAAATCCATCGCCTGGCGCCGCAAGTGGAGGAAATCCTCTATCCGGCGATGGAGGATTATCATCTCGACATTATCATCGGCGAAGGGCCGAGCGCGCGCAGCGTGCGCATCGATCTGGCGCCGTTCACGCTTGTCGGCGCCACCACGCGCGCGGGCCTGCTCGGCACGCCGCTGCGCGACCGCTTCGGCATTCCGGTGCGGCTTGAGTTTTACGGCACGGAAGAATTGCTCGGCATCGTTACGCGTGCGGCGGAAAAACTTGGCGTGGCCGTCACCGGCGAAGGCGCGGTCGAGATCGCCAAGCGCGCCCGCGGCACTCCGCGCGTGGCGGTGCGCTTGCTGCGCCGCGTGCGCGATTTCGCCGAAGCCGAAGGCGGCGCGATCGACGCGCGGCTGGCCGACCACGCGCTGAAGCGCCTCGACGTGGACGGGGATGGCCTGGATCTGCTCGACCGCCGCTATCTGCATGCTTTGGTGGAGACGTACTCAGGCGGGCCGGTAGGCGTTGAGACTCTAGCAGCGGCGCTGAGCGAAGCGCGCGACGCTGTCGAAGACATGATCGAACCCTACCTGATGCAACAAGGCCTCGTGATGCGCACGCCGCGCGGACGCATGGCGGCGCCGAAAGCGTACGAGCGCTTGGGGAAGAAGCCGCCAGCGCGAGCGCCGGAGACAGGGGCGCTGTTTGGGGAGGGGTGATTTCGATTGGCGCAAGCAGTGCGCACCCGGAACCCAGGGATCGTAGAGCGCGGTGCTTGTGGCCCCTGGGTTCCAGGTATCGCTTCGCGATCCCGGAATGACGGTGTGCTGTTTCAACGCGCATGTTTTCCCACCCATCCCCGGATTGCGCGCCGCGCAAGTCCGGGGCCCAAGATCGCGGACGGTTCGTGTTCATGGGTCCCGGACTTGCGCTACGCGACGCTCCGGGAATGGAAGGAAGCGCGACGAATAAAAAGGCGCGCATTTCTTGGAGCGCCGGCGTCCTCGCCGGCAGCGGTGTTTGCTACCGCGCGGGCGTTGATTGTGTTTGCAGCACCGCATGCCGGCGAGGGCGCCGGCGGTCCATGTTGATGCCCCGTCACACCACCCTCTCCAACCATTTCGGCGCCATCGCCACGTAGCTCTGCTTCACCCCCCTCCGGTTCGGGTCGCTAAAAACCTGAGGAGCGATGCGATCGCGCGGCGCATTTGTTTCTTGCACGTTGTTCAGCCGCCATGACCGGCTAAGCTCGCCGCGGAGGCCAGCCAATGACCAAGCTCAGAATCGCAACGCTGCACTGTTTCGGCAGCAATCCCGCCAAGCACGCGACGCAGCGCCATCATTTCAAGCATTGCGCCGAGGCCACGCGCGGGCTGGCGGAGTGGCTCTATCCGAAGGGGCCGAATACGATGGCGCCCGAGATCATCCAGAGCCTGTTGAAGCACGACATGGGCTGCAGCGATGAAGAGGTCGCGGAGTTCGGCTTCGAAGATCCGCGCTGCTGGTTTCGCTTCACCGATGGAGCTTACGCCGGCCTTGAGGCGAGCATGGAATATCTTGCCGATTTCTGCCGCCGCGAACGTCCCGACGGCATTGCCGGCTATTCCAACGGCGGCGGCGCGGCATTGCTGGTCGCCGCGGCGCGCGAGGCCGGGGAGGAGGCGTTTCAGTCCATCCGCTTCCTCATGAGCTTCGCCGGGCCGACGTCGCCGACGATGCAAAGCCACATCCGCGCTGCAGTGGGCGCGAACGGACGTATCACCATCCCGAGCATCATATTCGGATCGACCCGCGACCCGATGCTCGCGAACGCCGACCAGATGGCGCGCGACTTGTTCGAGCACTGTACCCTCGCCGTCACCGACGAAGCGCGGCCATTTGCTAACCACGCGCTTCCAGATGACGCGGAAAGCTATGCGCCGGTAGTGGCGTTTCTCGAAGGACAGGCGGCGACATGATGCGATCTTTGGCCTGAGTCAGAGAGTTTACGCCCCCCGCCCATCCAGCAGTGCGATCAAGCCAAGCGCGCTTGTCACGGTAAACCAGATCATCACCACCAAGCCCAGCACCCAAGCGACGAACACGATCGGGATGCCGATCAGCACCACGATCAGCACCGCGCCCATCGCGCCCAGGATCGCGATCCCGAGACACGCCCAGAGCGCGGTCCACCAGGTGCGGATCTGCTGCTCGATGTGGGTGAGCGCGGCGCCGTCGGCGGTCGCTCGCGCCGCGTAGGCAAGGACGACGCCGAGCAGCGCCAGAATGCCCGCGCTTGGTATGCTCACCAGATAAAGCACATAGGTCACGAACGCCGCGCCGCGGCCGCTTTCGCGCGAAAAGAAATAGGCGGGTTCGCTCATGGACGTTTCCTACGCGCCAGCGGGTGCTTTGTCTCCACCAGCGTCTTCAGCCGGCCTTCGGCGACATGGGTGTAGACCTGCGTGGTGGCGATGTCGGCGTGGCCGAGCAGCGTCTGCACGGTGCGTAGATCGGCGCCGCCATCGACCAGGTGCGTCGCGAACGCATGGCGCAGCACGTGCGGCGAAACCAATGCCGGGTCGAGGCTCGCCTTCAGCGCGGCGGCTTCCAGGATTTGCCCCACGCGTCGGCGCGTCAGCTTGCCGTCGGCGGCGGAGGCGGAAGGAAACAGCCAGCGCGCGGCCTTCTCGCGCTTGGCATCGAGCTTCGGTAGCGCCGCCTCGCGCGCGGCAAGGTGTGCGGCGAGCGCTGCAAGCGCGGGACGCCCCAGCGCCACCAGCCGCTCTTTGCCGCCTTTGCCTTCGATGATCATGTGGTCTTGGCCCGGTTTGGGTGCGGCGCGCAGCGTGAGCGAGACCAGTTCGCTGACCCGCAGACCCGCACCGTAGAGCAATTCCATCAAGGCGCGATCGCGCGGATTTTCCGCTGCTTCGATGAGCTGGGTCACGTGCTCGACGCTGAGTGTCTTCGGCAGGCCGCGCGCGCGCTTGGGCGCATCGAGCCGCGCGGTTGGATCGTCGCCGCGGATACTCTCCTGCAGCAGAAAGCGGAAGAATTGCTTTAGCGCCGAAATGCGCCGCCGCGATGTTGCGGGCGAGAGCCCGCGTTTGGAGAGATTTGCGACATAGCTCTCGATGGCAGGCGCATCGGCGCCGGCGAGCGCGCCTTTGAGGTGTTCGCGCGCGTCGTCGAGATCGCGCTGATAGGCCTCGAGCGTGTTTGCGCGCGCACCGCGCTCGGCCGAGAGCATTTCCAGGAACGATTCGATCAGCGCGGAATCGGACATGACCGAATATACCACGCCTTGCGGCCCGCGCCCCCCCCCGCCGGGCGCAACCTGCAACCGGGCAAAGAAAAGGGCCGAGCTCGTTGGAGCCCGGCCCTCGAAATTCAGAATTCGCTATCGATTAGTTGTTCGGCCAGCCCGCCCAATTGGAGCAATGGCCGGCATTGTCGGTGCCAAGCAAGGTCTGCTGGCCAAAAATGTAACCCGCATTCATCACCGCTTGCGGGGAAAGCTGGATGCGGCCGGTTTGATTGTTGATCACGCCGCGACCGAAGTGCGCCTGGCTCAAGCCGTGGCCGGCTTCGTGCAGCGCGACGGTTTGGAGATCGGAGCGCCCGTCGCGCGGCTGATCGTTTGGATCGACTTCCCAGAAGAAGCCATCGTTGTAATAGATCTCGCGGAAGGCGACGTCGGAAGCGTTATTGTTGTCGATGTCAGTGGGAACGCCAGCATTGACAAAAACGAACGTGAAGGTGACGCCAAGGATGTTCGAGCTGCCAAGCAACTCGAAGAACTCTGGAGGCAGGAAGCCCGCATGTTGAATGTCGGCTGCGACGCCGCCGGTTCCACCAAATCCGAGCTGATCTTGCACAATGCCGACATCGACGCCGGTATTGCCGCGATCGGTGAGCGGAATGGTCGAGCAGGTGACGTTGTCCCAAGTCGCCATTGCGGCGCGGATTTCATCGAGTTCGCCCGTGCCGGCGATGTCATCGGTGAGTTGGGTGTTATCGACAGCGAATGTGATGTTGGTTCCCGGGTCGCCGGTTCCGAGCGCGGCCCGGCGCGGATCGCCGGGGACGAAGTCATGCCCCAATTGCCGATTGCCGCGAGTGTTGAACAGGATGGTTGCGCCAACCTCGTCGGCCTCAAGACTGGTTATGGTCTCAGCCATCTCAATTCGATAATTCTTGCCTTGCGCGGCAAGTTGCGCGTTAGCGTCCGCCACCCGCGCGTAGATGTCCTGGGCTTGCGCAGTACCCGCAAGCGCCACCGCGCAGACAGCGCTCAGCAAAATGCTCTTTAGGCCGAATTTCATCTCATCCTCCCACTCGTTGTTGCAACGTGCCCGCAGCGTGCCCTCGCAGCCGCCCCCGCTGTGCGCAGCCGGAATTAACCACACCCCTGCGGAGCAGGCTACCTGAATTTTATAGATTTTCGGCCGGTCGAGCGCAGGGCGTCTCACGTGGCGTTCACGGCGGCGATGAATGGAGATCGGAGCTTCAGGGCAGCAGTCGAAAGACGGTCAAATGCTGAAAATCCGGCATGTACATGCCTTCGGGCGTGATCGAATATGGGACAATCACCAGACGTCGAAAGTAGCGGGAGACAAGCACGTCGCGCCCGCCCCAGCGTCCGCGATAAGCGCGCGGCCCCACCAGCGCCATCTTGACGCCGATCATCGAACTCGAGTTGCCATCGGCGAACGGAAGTGCCGCCATCGACCCAGCCTGAAACGCCGCCACATTGGCGTCGTAGAACCGCATCGCCGCCATGCCGCCAGGATTGAGCATTTGTTGCAGTTCGGCTCTGATATTGGTGGCGTCGAAACCAGGCTCGGCCGGCGGCTGGCCAGTGTAGCGCGTGAGATCGATCTCCGGCAGATTCGCAAATGTACGCAGCGCTTCGGCGCGCACCAAATCCCAATCCGCGCCGTAAATGCGCGCAGCGATCGGTGCGGCCGCGGCGCCCAGCTCCGCACCGTCGCTGTAATTGCCCTCAATCGCCAATATTTCGCGCTCGAATTGCGAGCGCACTTGTTCGAACGCTGGGCTCGGGCGCTGGGAATCCACGATCGCGGGGCTGCACGCCGCCAAGCTCAAAATAATCAACAACGCTACAAATTTGCGCATTGCCCGTTCCGACATCCTTCCGCCCCGGGTGCCTGCGCGGCGGCTGGAACCACTTGCGTGATTCAACGCCCGCGCGCCAAGCCGTTCCCGAAGGCAAATCCTTCAAGCGGAATGGACACACGACGCGCATCGCCGCGCTCATTGACGAAGAGGGCCCCCGAAAAGGAAGCTGTGCGCGCAATTTGCATCAGGGGCAGGCCCGAAGCGCCAAACCCTGTCTCATATCTAATTTGGAGCAAAGCTGTCCTTCCGGGCGCGATCACCGTGAACTCACAATTGGCGCTCCGACTGCATCTCTGTAGGCCGCTCTGCGTGACGCCGCTGTAGCTGCGCGACATCGTAACTGAGTTTTGCGGTGTGAAGGCCCAATCATCTTCTACCGCTGCCAGGCCGATAGGGTAGTCTGTAGTGTTGGTGATGCGGAGTGTTACTGAGACGTTGACCCACACAGGGTTGGCGCCGGGGTTGTAACTGTCAGTATAGGTCAGCGCTGCCGACGTGACGCACACGTCAAAACTCGAATCTGAAGCGCATCCAGGGCGTACCGCATCCGTTTGCGCGCGCGCGGTGCTCGCGACAATGAGTCCAAGCAAACCTGCAAGCAAGCAACGCACAACTAATCGGGGCATGTCAGCACCTCCTCGCGCGATGCGCGTTCAATCCAATGCGCGATATCAGGTGCGGCGTCGTTCACCGCGCCCATCATGCCCGTATTCGCGTCGGGAAAAGCATAGCTGGGCCCCCCGAATTGGCGGGTACAATTAGGCAGGTTTGGGAAAGAGACAAGAAAATAACCTATCACCGTTCCTATCGGCGCTGAGGCTCGGCTCGCGCGCGGCTCAATGAACGCGACCTGCAGGCGGATTTGCGGGATTGGGGTCGAGCTGGCCCCTAGTTCTTGCTGCAGGCGACGGTTGAAGAAAGCGGTCTGAAACACGAGAGGTGATTGCTCTGGGTGCGAAAGGCCCTCAATCGACAGCGCATCGAAAACACGGCGCACATGCGGGCGATTCTCGACAGGCGGGATGACATCCCGACTCGCCGGCGCCCCGTCAGGTGTTTGGGCGAGCCCTGCCTCGGGCGAATCTGCGGGCCGTTCCGCGGGTAGGAAAGCCTCCTCCTCCATCGTTCGTTGGCTTGGCTGCGGGCGTTCCTCAGTGATCTCGCTGCCTGGTGTGGCTTGGTAGGGCAGCTCAACTCGCGCTTCGAGCCGCTCTCTCAGGACGTCCGCCACTACGTCTCGAAGTAGGTAGTAGGCGCCGATAATCGAAACGAGAGAGGCAAGGACGGCCACCACCAAGTGCTTCTTGAAAAAGGCGCCAAATACGGTTCCGCCTGTAACGATGCAGATTGCGGCTCCCAAGAGTTTCAGAATAAGCAACCCGGCTCCCTCCCGACCGGTATCCATGCATATCCGGCAACTCGTGGCTACCCCGCTCCCGCGAGCAGCGCTTCCGCAGCGAAGCGCCGCGCGTCTTGCTCTAACCCGATCGCGCGTAGCGCGCGGATGATGCGGTCGAGCCCGTCCGCATCGAGCCTGGCGGGTCCGCCTTCGCCGCAGGCGAGCACCGCCAGCAGCGCTGCCTCGCCAGTCGCGCGCCGCTCGACCGCCGCCGTCAAAGCCAGCATAGCGGCGGAATCGGCACGGTTCCCACCTTGTGGCGGGTTCGCGGTCAGGAACGCCAGTACCGCGCCATCGGCGGGTGCACCCAATGCGGAGAGGATCGCCACGTCGCGCGCGGCGGCGCGAGCAAGGCTGGCGCCGCCGGCGTCGATGCGTCGGTGCATGGCGGTGCGGCCAGCATCGCCGCTTGCGCCGGAAAGCGCGATTTGGGCCGCATCCAGCGGCGCTAGCGACGCCTCGGCGACGCCGGCTTGCCGCGCGCTCGCCATCAGTCTTTGTGTCAGCGCCGCATCGCCAGCCGCCAGAGCAGCGCGCGCGAACACCAGCGCGCTGGCTTGATCTGGCGCGGTCTGCATGGCGGCGATGTCGTCTTTGAAGAAGCGCGCGGAGGCGATAAAATCGGCTGGCGCCGCAGCTTGTCGAAGCAGCGCAGCGATTGCGCTCGCCGCCTGCAGCGAGCCGGGCGCTGCCTGCACCTGGCGAAGCGCGGCGACGATTGGCGGCAACGCTGCGGTGATTTCCGCGGGCGTGGCGGCGAGGATGGTTCTCGCGTCGGCGGCGCCGAGCGCACCACGTCGATAGGCCATGGCGGCCGCTTGCGCGCGCTGCGGCTGTGGGCCGTTTTCCGCGCGCGCGAGCGCAAGCAAGGAGAGCGTCGAGGCGTTGTTCAGTGGGTTGGGACCCGGGCGCAATTGCGCGGCGAGCGAAAGCGCGGTGGACAGCGAATTGTCGTAACGCGCAGCGGGCGGGCGCGTGCCCGGCGTTCCCCCAGCCGCCGCGATTGCGCCAGTGTACCAAGCGTCCTCGGCCCCGGCCGAGCGTGCGACGTCAAGCGCCAGGTCGGCGGCGGCTCGATCGCCCGACGTCGCCGCGCAAAAGGCGCGCAAGCGCAGGATGAAGGGGGGCGGCGCTTCTCCCGCATTGATGTTGCGTCCGCGCGCGCACGCTTGCGGCCGGGCGCCGCGCGCCAGTTCAGCTTGCGCGGCATATTGCGCAATCGCGGGATCCGACAGCGCAGGCCCTGCGCCAGCCGCCATGATCGCGAGTTCGTCGGCCGCGCCCATTTTGCCGAGCGCTTCAAACCGTTTGCGCGCGGCTGCCGCGGCGTCGCCGCCCGGGGCCTCGCCACCGGACAACAACACACGGCGGGCGAGCGCCTGTGCGGCCGGAGATTCGTAGGCCGCGGGCAAGCGATCGAACAAGCCAGCAAGGAATGCGGGATCGCTGCTGCGCCAGAGGTCCGGCGCCAGCGCGCCTTGTGCGCGCGTCATGGCGCTGACCGTCCATGCGTCGAGCTCGCGCAATTGTTCGGTTTCAATCCGCGCAGGCGAAGATTGCGCCAAGGCTGCGAGCGGAGAGGCGGCGATCGCCAGCGCGGCGAGCACCGCGCCAATGGTCAGCGAACGGGAAGGCGTCATGGTGATTCCTTAAAAGCGTCGGGAAGCGGCACGTTGATTTCGTGCGGCGGCGGCGCCAGCACGTCGGCTTGGCGAATGAAGAAGATCATGAGCCCGATCAACACAGCGCCGCCTGCCGCGAGCGCCACCCAAGGTTGGATGGGCGCTCGGCGGCGTCCGAATGCGCTACGCCGTCGTCTGCGTCTGAACATATCGCCTCTTACGCCCCACACTTGCGTGCCCTTGCCATTGCCCGCAGGCGAGAATGACCCCAAAATGTGGCGAGTTTCCAGTTTCTCGGAAACAAGCCGCGCTGTTTTACCTTGGCGCGCCAGTTTGAGGTGATTCGTGAGCAGGCCGGATGTCAGCGATGGAGGCGGCGAACCCGCAGCCGAGCTGCGCCGGATGGCGAAAGGGTTGGACCCCGAGCGCACTTTGGCGCTGGTCGGGCTCATGGGTGCAGGCAAGACCACGGTCGGCCGCAGGCTGGCGCAGGCGTTGGGGCGACCCTTCGTCGACGCCGACGCTGAAATTGCCGCCGCCGCAAGCCGCAGCGTCGAGGAGATTTTCGCCGAGCATGGCGAGTGCGCATTCCGTCGCGGCGAACGCCAGGTCATCGCCCGCCTGCTAGCCGGCCCCCCGCATGTGTTAGCGACGGGAGGCGGGGCGTTCATGGATGCGCGCACGCGAGCGCTGCTGAAAGAGCGCGCGATCTCGATCTGGCTCAAGGCGCCCCTCGACGTGCTGATGAAACGGGTCATGCGGCGCAATGACCGCCCGCTGCTGCAGGAGAGCGACCCACGCGCTGTGATGGAGCGGCTGATGCTGGAGCGCTATCCGGTCTACGCTGAAGCCGACATCGTGGTTGAAACCGGCGGCGGGCCTCATCGCAGCGCCGTCGCCGAGATTATCGCGGCGCTGAAGGCTTATACTGAAAGAAAATGAGCACACCGATTCGCATCGATCTCGGTCCGCGTTCCTACGACGCGCAGGTCGGACCAGGCCTGCTGGCGCGAGCCGGGGAGCTGACGGCGCCGTTCGCGCCGAGCGGGCGCGTGTTCGTGATCAGCGATGAAAATGTCGCGCCCTTGTACGCGCCGGCGCTGGCGGCTTCTCTTGCGGGTGCGGGCTTGGCGTGTTCCACGACAGTGCTGGCGCCCGGCGAAGCGACCAAGAGTTTCGCTAAACTCGAATTCTTGTGCCGCGCTCTGCTGCAGGCAGGCGTCGGCCGCGGCGATCTTATCGTCGCCCTGGGCGGAGGCGT
>JBEBIU010000100.1:0-9973 GCA_040080225.1 Terricaulis sp. | reverse complement strand
CGCTGACCGCGGCAGAGCGCTGCAAACATGTTCAGCACGCGCACGCCGACATCCATGCGCTCGCCGACGCGCGCCCTCGCGTGCGCGGGAGGCGGCGCGCCCCTTACCCGGCGCGGCTTGAGGCCCACGGGCAGCGGCCCCTTGTTGTCCACCGCCTGCCCGAAGCAATCGACGATGCGCCCGAGCCAGGCGCGCGAGGGACGTACCATCGGAGAGACCCCATCGAGCGAGACGCGCGCGCCCGGCCTAACCGCTTCGATGGGGTCGAACGGCGCAATCAGTGCGCGGTCGCCGCGGAAGCCGACGATCTCGCCGCGCACTTGACTCGCGCCATGGATGGTCGCACGCGCGCCGAGCGCCAACGCGTCCTGCGGGCCGCTCGCCTCGATCAACGCACCGGAGAGACCGGTGACGCGACCCTCGAAGCGGCGCGGATCGAGCGCCTCGATTTCATCGGCGATGCGGGAGAGGAGCGTTGGCATGATCCCCCACAGCAAATGCAGCGACATGGTGAACAAGGCGTTTACCAAATGCATTGAGGCGCACGGATGATTCCGAAGCCGGAATCTTCGGCGCCGATAGTGGTCGCGAATTTGTGGCGCACAGACTCTTGCGCCCGACTCCGAATGCGATTCTAAAGCTTGAATCACTGGTCCGGTTTAACTTTGTCTTCATCCAATTCGGTAGAAGGTGAGTCGAACCGTTAAATTAACCTCGGGGCGGCGTGATCAGCGCTGGGGTCGGAGAGGGCGATATGCGAGTTCTGTTGATCGAGGACGATAGCGCCACGGCGCAAGGCATCGAACTGATGCTGAAGTCCGAAGGCTTCAATATCTACTCAACCGATCTGGGCGAGGAAGGTATCGACCTCGGCAAGCTCTATGATTACGACATCATCGTGCTCGACCTGACGCTGCCGGACATGCACGGCTACGACGTGCTGAAGCAGCTGCGTGTGGCGCGGGTCAACACGCCGATCCTGATCCTCTCGGGCACCGCCGACATCGACACCAAGGTGCGCGGCCTCGGCTACGGCGCCGACGATTACATGACCAAGCCCTTCAACAAGGACGAGCTGATCGCGCGCATCAATGCGATCGTGCGCCGCTCCAAGGGCCACGCCCATTCAGTCATCAAGACCGGCGACATCACCGTCAATCTGGACGCCAAGACCGTGGAAGTGAACGCCCAGCGCGTGCATCTGACCGGCAAGGAATACCAGATGCTGGAGCTGCTCTCGCTGCGCAAAGGCACGACCTTGACCAAGGAAATGTTCCTCAACCATCTCTATGGCGGCATGGACGAGCCGGAACTCAAGATCATCGACGTGTTCATCTGCAAGCTGCGCAAGAAGCTCGCGGCCGCCACGGGCGGGGAACATTATATCGAAACCGTTTGGGGCCGCGGCTACGTGCTGCGCGATCCGCACGAAGCTGGCGTTACGCTGACGCCAAGTACGGGCGTTGCGGCGTAAATCTAATCTTGGACCGCCGGCGTCCCCGCCGGCGTGTCTCAACAAGCTGGTTCAGCGAAGAACTCGGCGCCGCAGCCGGCGGGCGGTCCAAGATCACAACGCGTCGTGCGTCACGCGTCCATCGCTGACTGTCAGCGCCGCGCGCGCACGCGGGATTTCTGCCGGCGCGCAACTCATTAGATCGGCAGAAAAGCAGCTCAAATCCGCGCGCTTGCCGACCTCGATCGTGCCGCGCTCCTGTTCCGAGAACGAGGCATACGCCGCGCCCGTGGTGAACATGGCGAGCGCCTGCTGTCGCGACACCGCCTCCTCCAAATGCCAGTTCGGCCCGGCAAAGTCCGAGAGGTCGTGGCGATGACACGCCGCGTAGAACTCGATCAGCGGATCGCCCTTCTCCACCGGCGCATCGGAGCCGCCAGCGATAACCGCGCCTGAGCGCAGCAGAGAATTCCACGCATAAGCGCCAGCAAGGCGCTGCTCGCCCAGGCGCGACGGCGCGAAGTGCAGATCGGAAATCGCGTGACTGGGTTGCATCGAAGCGATCACGCCCATTTGGGCAAAACGCGGCAGATCGGCGAGATCGAGCACCTGCGCGTGCTCGACGCGCCAGCGCGCGGCGCGCAAGGCGGCCGGATCGTCGGCGAACACATCGCGGAAGGCGTCGAGCGCCAGGCGATTGCCGCGGTCGCCGATGGCGTGGGTGGCGACTTGGGTCCCGATACGACGCGCGACCCTCAGCAGATCGTGCATACGCTCTACGGGCGTGACCAGTAGCCCATCGCCAGACGCATCGTTGTAGTGCGCGAGCAGCGCCGCGCCGCGTGAACCAAGCGCTCCATCCATATAAAGCTTTACAGCGCCGCGAGGTGAAACGTGCGGCGACGTTGGGAGCGGCCCACCCGTCACCAGATGCACCTCGTGCGGCCCCTCTAGCTGCAACTCGAAATCCAAAAGGCCGCTGTCGCTGTAGATATGCGCGTAAATGGGCAATTCGCCCGCAAAATCGAGTTCGAGAAAATTGCCGGACTCCTCCCCGCTCGTGCTCATATTATGCACGCCGGTCCAGCCGCGCGAGGCGTAGAGTTGTGCGGCTTGACGCAGCGCTTCGCGCTTCTGCGCCGACGTCGGCTCCGGCAAGCGCGCCTGCACAAGCTCCATGGCGTTGTCGATCAGCATCCCCGTAGCCGCGCCGGAAGCATCGCGCTCGACGCGTCCGCCTTCGGGATCGCGCGTGCCGGCATCGATGCCAGCAAGCGCCACTGCCGCGGAGTTCACCACCGCCGCGTGGCCGTCGATGCGCTCAAGGAACACTGGGCGATCGCCCACCACTGCGTCGAGATCGGCGTGGGTGGGAAAGCGACGCTCGGGCCAATGCGTCTCGATCCAGCCACGTCCGATGATGGGTCCCTCCGGGTGCGTGCGTGCATACCCGCGCAACCGCGCCTGCAGCGCCGCGATCGACTCAACGCCGACCAGATCGAGCAGCATAGCCGCCATGCCGACGCCGGTCAGGTGCACGTGACTATCGACGAAGCCCGGAAACGCCGCCGCGCCGCGCAGGTTGATCTCGCGTGCGCCTCCCCCGCTTCGCGCCTCGCGCAACGCCCCGGCGAACACGAAGCGGCCGTCGCGGATGCCCACGGCCTCCACGCGCGGATTGGCCGCGAGCCCGGTGTAGATCGCCCCGCCATGGATCAGCAGATCACGTGCGCCGCGCGGCGGGGTCGCGCACGCGGCCAGCGCGGCCAGGGAAGCCGCGCCGAAGCCGCGGCGGGTGAAGTGGGGCTGCATGCTCTGGTTATGGACCGCGGGTGTCATCGCCGGCAAGGACACCCACGCGTACCCGGGGTCGCCCACGGAACCACCTTGCCGGCGTCGCGCTTCGAGAGCCCCGGATCAAGTCCGGGGGTGACGCCGATCTGCGTCAGCCTGAGCTTGTCGAAGGCCGCAGCACGCCGGCGAGGACGCCGTCGTTCATGGCCTCAGGCGTGCACTTCCGCGCCGTGGCAGTACTTGAACTTCTTGCCCGAGCCGCACGGGCACGGGGCGTTGCGCGAGACCTTGCCCCAGGTGGCTGGATCCTCGCGATTGAAATCGTCGGGCGCGAGTGGAGGCGCGTCGCGCACGGCCATTTCGTTTTCGCCGGTGATCGGGTTCTGGTGAATCTCGAACGTTCGCGCCGGCGCCATCGGGCGCGGCAAGTTTTCCTCGCCCTGGCCGATCTGCAGACGCAGCAGCATGCGCGTGACCGTAGTGCGAAGGTCGAGCAGCATGCGTTCGAACAGCGTGAACGCTTCGGTCTTGAACTCGTTCAGAGGATCGCGCTGCGCATAGCCGCGCAAATGGATGACCGAACGCAGATGGTCCAGCTGCGACAAGTGCTCGCGCCAGCGCATATCGACGACCGAAAGCAGAACTTGCTTCTCAACCGCACGCAGCCGCTCAGGTCCGAGCATCGCCGCCTTCTGCGCGTAGGTCTGATCGACCTCGCGCGTCAGCCGCTCGATGATTTCCTGCTGCGCAATCCCCTCTTCCGCCGCCCAGCGATCAACCGGGGTTGCAAAGCCGAAAATCTCCTCGCCTTCGATCATGAGTTCAGGCGTGTTCCACTGCTCGGGATAAGCCTTCTCCGGCATGTGGCGCCACACTAGCTTCTCAACCACGTCATGGCGCATGTCCTTGACGATCGGCGCCACGTCGGCTGTGCGCATGAATTCGATGCGCTGCTCGAAAATCGCCTTACGCTGATCGTTGATGACATCGTCGAATTTCAGCAAATTCTTGCGGATCTCGAAATTGCGCTGCTCGACCCGCTTTTGTGAAGTTTCCAGCGCCTTGTTCATCCAGGGATGGATGATCGCCTCGCCTTCCTGGATGCCCAGGCCGCGCATGATTGCATCGAGCCGTTCAGCAGCGAAAATGCGCAGCAGGTCATCTTCCAGACAGATGTAGAACTTGGATTTTCCTGGGTCGCCCTGGCGTCCTGTCCGTCCGCGCAGCTGGTTGTCGATGCGCCGGCTTTCGTGGCGCTCGGTGCCGAGCACATAAAGCCCGCCCGCCTCCAGGGCGGCGCGCTTCTTCTGCTCCACGTCCGCGCCAATCTGGCGGCGCAGCAGCGCGACCTGATCCGGGGGTTCGTCGCCTTTGAGCGCGGCCTTTATGCGCATATCGAGGTTGCCGCCGAGCTGAATGTCGGTGCCGCGGCCTGCCATGTTAGTGGCGATGGTGACCGCGCCGGGCACGCCGGCCTGGGACACGATCTGCGCTTCCTGCTCGTGGTAGCGGGCGTTCAGCACTTGGTGGGGAATGCCGCGCTGCTTCAGCAGCGTCGAGAGATATTCCGATTTCTCGATCGAGACCGTACCGACCAGCACTGGTTGTTGCTTGCGGTGAGTCTCTTCGATGTCGGCGATGATGGCTTTGTATTTTTCCTTGGCGGTCCGGTAGACTTCGTCATCATCGTCCTGGCGTTTGACCGGACGATTGGTCGGGATCTCCATGACGTCGAGTTTGTAGATATCGCCGAACTCGGTGGCTTCGGTCGATGCCGTGCCGGTCATGCCAGCGAGCTTGTCGTAGAGCCGGAAGTAATTCTGGAACGTGATCGAGGCCAGGGTCTGGTTCTCAGGCTGGACCTTTACCCCTTCCTTGGCCTCGATCGCCTGGTGCAGGCCTTCGGACAAACGCCGACCGTGCATCATCCGCCCGGTGAACTCGTCGATCAGCACGACCTCGTTGTCTTTGACGATATAATCCTTGTCGCGATGGAACAATTTATGCGCGCGCAAAGCTTGGTTGGCGTGATGGACGATGGAGATGTTTGCAGGCTCGTACATCGAGCCTTGCAGCAAGCCGCGCTCGACCAGGATTTCCTCAATGCGTTCGGAGCCCGTTTCGGTGTAGGTCACAGAGCGTTGTTTTTCGTCGTGTTCGAAATCGCCGGGGCCAAGCAGCGGGATCAGTGCGTCGATCGATTTGTAGAAATCGCTGCGGTCCTCGGTGGGGCCCGAGATAATGAGCGGCGTGCGCGCCTCGTCGATCAAGATCGAATCGACTTCATCGACAATGGCGAAGCGGTGCCCGCGCTGCACCATCTCGCCCAGCGAGTATTTCATATTATCGCGCAGATAATCGAAACCGAATTCGTTGTTGGTGCCGTAGGTGACGTCAGCGGAATAGGCTTGGCGGCGTTCGTTGTCGTACAAGCCGTGCACGATCACGCCGACCGAGAGCCCCAGGAAGCGATAGACCTGGCCCATCCATTCGGCGTCGCGCTTGGCCAGGTAATCGTTGACGGTGATGACATGCACGCCCCGGCTCTCGAGCGCGTTCAAGTAGACAGGCAACGTCGCGACCAGGGTCTTACCTTCGCCGGTGCGCATTTCCGCGATCCGGCCTTGGTGCAGGATCATGCCCCCCATCAGCTGGGTGTCGAAATGGCGCATGCCGAGCGTACGCTTTGCGGCTTCGCGTACGGTGGCGAAAGCTTCGGGCAGCACTTCATCGATCTTGCCGCCGCGCGCGAGCCTGTGCCGGTATTCGCTGGTCTTGTTCCGCAGGGCGTCGTCGGAGAGAGCTTCGAACGTCGGCTCCAGCGCGTTGATGCGCTGCACCAGGGGGCGCAGCTGGCGCACCTTGCGTTCATTGACGGAGCCGAAAATCTGCTTGGCGAGGTTAAGCATGAGCGCGATCTAATATCCGGTGCGGCCCGACAACGAGCCAGCCCTGAAGTGCTCGGCGCGCGCGGCGTAAAGTGTGTTGATAGTCCAGGCTTTTTTGTTGTTTCCCGAAGCGCTCCCGGGTGCGAAAACACTCTCGACTTGCGCGCTTGCGAGACTTAAGAGCGCCCCGGTACGGTGTCAATGCGACCCCCAAGCGCGATTGGCGGGCGCGGCGCCGTGTCGATCCCTTCGGGGCCAATCGGGAGCAGAATGCATGATCCGGCCTAACCGCCTCGCGGCTGTCGTGTTCGCCCTCCTCCTTGCGAGCTGCGGGCTTGGCAGCCAAGAAGGCGGCGAAGGTGGTGTGATCCGCAACCCCATCGTGGCCGCGACCGTCAATGGACGGCCGATCTACGTCGAAGACGTGCGCGCTCACGCTGTGGCGCGCGGGTGGCTGCAGGAAACCGAGGATCTCGACGCCAATTCCGACGCTTTTTACCTGGCGCTGGAGGAATTGATTGAGGTCCGATTGTTCAGCATGGAGGCGGAGGCGCGCGGACTCGATCGTGAGGCGGCGGTGCGTCGGCAGTTGGAAAACGCGCGCGAACGCGTGCTCGCTAACGCCATCTACGAGGAGCTCGACCAGCGCGCCGTCGATCCGGAGGCCGTCGAGCGGCTCTATCGCGAAAACGCGAGCCGGCTCGGCCAAGGTGAGGAAGTCCATCTGCGCCATATCCAGTTCGAGACACGTGAGGCTGCGGACGCGGCCAAAAGAAGGCTCGACCAAGGCGAAAGATTTGAAGTTTTGGCGTTCGAGCTCTCCACTGAGCGCGACACCGCCCCGGATGGCGGCGATTTGGGCTTTTCCGCCCTCAGCGATGTCACCCCCGCCGTACGCGAAGGGGCAGCGAATGCGAGTGTGGGGGATGTCTTCGGTCCCGTGCAATTACCCACGGGTTGGAATTTGTTCCGGCTGGAGGATCGCCGCGCCGTTGGCATCCCGAGCCTGGAAACGTTGCGGCCGAGAATTGTAGAATGGCTGCGTTACCAGGAAATTTCCCGGCTGAATGAGCGACTTGCGCGCGAAGTCCGAATCGAGCGCTTGCGCGAGCCCGAGGAAGGCGCCCAGCCTGGCGAGGACGAAGCTGGAGCCCCTCCCGACGCTGGCGGTCGCGAACCGCCGCCGCGCCCCGCGCCGGACATCGCTTCGCCGCCCGGCCAGGAACCACCGCCATTCCCCTTCCCCGGCGTACAAGCGCAAGCGCCAAGTGAGCGGCCGGAAAGCGGCGATCAGCAATGAACGCGGACGCGTCACCGGTCTCGCCGCTGGCGCCGACGCGCTTTCCCAATCTGCCTGCGATCGCGGGGCTCGAGGCCGCGATCGGTTGCGCCGAGTTCTACAAGCATGAACGGCCCGACCTTCTGTTGATACGCGTGGCGCCCGGGACGCAGGCGGCTGGCGTGTTCACAACCAACGCAGTGGGCTCGGCCCCCACCGATTGGTGCAAACAGACGCTCTCCGCCGGACGCGGGAGTGTGCGCGGCCTGCTGGTCAACGCCGGTTGCGCCAATTCTTTCACGGGCGCCGCCGGCGACGCCGCATGCAGACGCGCGCTTGAAGCGGCCGCCGACAAGCTAGGGCTGGCGGCGGACCAGATGCTAGCGGCTTCCACAGGCGTCATTGGCGTTGTGCTCGACGATTCCAAGGTTGCTCGGGCACTGCCGGCGATGGAACTAAGGCCGGTGAATTGGCTCGCCGCCGCTCAAGCGATCGGCACCACCGACACGTTTCCCAAAGGCGCCAGTGCGACGTGCGAGATCGGCGGATCCAAGGTCAGCATCGCCGGCATTGCCAAAGGCTCTGGAATGATCGCGCCGAACATGGCGACAATGCTCGCTTTCGTGTTCACTGACGCGTCGTTGCCGGCGCCGGTTTTGGAGTCGCTCCTGCGCCAGGAGAGCGCCACGAGTTTCAATTCGATCACCGTCGATGGCGACCGCAGCACCAATGATTGCGTTCTGTTGTTCGCGACGGGCGCGGCGAAATCTCCCCCGATCGCCAACGCCACGGACGATCGTCTAAGCGGGTTTCGAATCGCCCTTTCCCAAGTTCTCGCCGATCTGGCCATCCAGATCGTGCGCGACGGCGAGGGTGCGACAAAGCTCGTGACTGTATCGGTGTCTGGGGCGGTCAGCGACGCATCGGCGAAGAAAATCGCCCGCACCATATGCGAAAGTCCGCTGGTTAAGACAGCCATCGCCGGCGAAGACGCAAATTGGGGCCGTATCGTTGCCGCCGCCGGCCGCGCCGACGAGCCGATCTCGCGTGAAATGTTGAGCGTGCGTTTCGGTGAATTGTGGGCGGCCAAGGACGGAACGGTTGCGCGGAATTACGACGAGGCGGCTATGAGCGCCTACATGCGGCGCGCCGAGTTGGAAATTTCCGTTATCGTCGGGCCGGGTCGCGGCCGCGCGCGCATGTACACGTGCGATCTCACCAAGCGCTATGTCGAGATCAACGGGGATTACCGGAGTTAGACTGATCCCGCTCCCCTCTTCCCAAAATTGCCGTCGCGGCAAGATCGCCGGTGACGTTGCCGAGCGTCCGAAAGATGTCGGGAACCACTTCCACGGCGATGAGAATGCCCAATAGCTCCGTTGGCGCGCCCAGCGCGATGCAGATCGGCGCCACCGAGGCGATGAACGATATCTGTCCCGGCAAGCCGACAGAGCCAATGCTGACGCCATAGGCGACGAACACCGCGCCCACATATTGCAAAGCACTCGGCTCATGGCCGTAAAGATGGGCCACGAAAACGCACACGGCGAGATTCGCAACCGGGCTCGTAAACCGGAACACCGCCACCGCCAAAGGCAGCACCACATCGGCGACGCGGGCGGGTATGCTCAAGCCGCGCAGGGCGGCGTCGAGCATCGCCGGCAGCGAGGCCAACGAAGACTGCGTTGAGGCGGCGATCGCCCAGACTGGCGCGGCGACGGCGGTGAAGCGGCCGATGGGTTGGCGCCCGAATACGATCGCGACCAGCCAGGCGAGTATTGTGACGCCGAGCGTGACCCCAGAAACCACCAGCACGTAATGCACCAGTGTTTGCGTGGCGCCAAAACCCGCGCGCAGGCCCACGCCGAGCGCCAGCGCAGACACGCCAAACGGCCCCGCGATCAGCACCCAGCGCACGATCACGATCATGGCTTCGGAGACAGCGCGGAAGAAGGTCGTGATCGCATCGCGCAGAGGCGCTTCAAGGCGGGTCGCGGCGAAACCGAAGAACACCGCAAACACCACCAGCGGCAGGATCGCGTTCTCGGCGGCGGCTTTCACCGGGTTGGCTGGCGCGAGAGCAACGATCCACTCCGCTAAAGTTGGCGGCGCTTGCGCAGGCGGCGCCTCCGCGCCGGCCCCATTGAGGAAGGTTTGCGCGGCGTCGGAATCGATCGGCCAAAATTGCAGTGCGAGATTGCTCGCGCCGATGCCGTACAGCGCGGCGAAGATCAACAGCACGCTGAACAGAATGATCGCCCGCAGAACCAACCCCCCAGTTTTCGCCGCGTCGGTCACTGAAGCAATGCCGACAATCAGAAGCGACACCACCAGCGGCACCACGGTCATCCGAAGCGCATTCAGCCAAAGCCCGCCGAACGCCTCAATGACGTTGGCCGCTTCGGTGAGCTGCGGCGCGTCAGCCCGCACCCAGGCGCCGACGGCAATGCCGGCGATCAAAGCGGCGAGAACGATGAAGGAGAGGAATTTCATGTATGGGTGGTTAGCCCAGTGCAAACCCAGACGCTAGCGGCGCTCTTCCCTCCCCGGAGCGGGGAG
>JBEBIU010000099.1:0-10046 GCA_040080225.1 Terricaulis sp. | reverse complement strand
CAACATTCTACGACAGCGCCTGGGGTGTGGGATAAGTTTTTGTACAATCCTTGATTTTCAAGGCCGGGAGGGGCGAAAAAGCGGGGATAGATTGGCGCCCGCCTGTACCGTCAGCGGTCCGGCGCGCAACGCTATTCCATTGCATCCGCGCGCGAGCGGCCCTAGTGCCACACCTTATGTCCCACGCCGATCTCGCCGCCTCCATAGCCGCCGCATGGGAGCGGCGTGAGAGCCTCTCCCCGCAGAGCAAGGGCGCAGACACCGAGGCCATCGAGGCGGCGCTCGAATTGTTGGATACAGGCCAAGCGCGGGTTGCCGAGCGCACCAGCGACGGACGCTGGATCACGCAGCAATGGCTAAAGCAGGCGGTGCTGCTGTCGTTCCGCATCACCGCCAATTACGCGATCTCGGGCGCGCCGGACGGCGCTCATTGGTGGGACAAGATTTCCTCCAAGTTCTCCGGCTGGAGCGAGAACAGTTTTTCCGTCGCCGGATTCCGCGCCGTGCCGGGCGCCATCGTACGGCGCGGGGCCTATATCGGCCGCAATGCGGTGCTGATGCCGAGCTTCGTCAATATCGGCGCCTATGTCGATGAAGGGACCATGATCGACACCTGGTGCACTGTGGGTTCGTGCGCGCAGATCGGCAAGCGCGTGCATATATCCGGCGGCGCCGGCATTGGCGGCGTGCTCGAGCCACTGCAGGCCAACCCCACCATCATCGAGGACGGGTGCTTTATCGGCGCGCGCTCGGAAGTGGCCGAGGGAGTCATCGTACGCGAAGGCGCGGTGCTGGCGATGGGAACATTCCTTTCGCAGTCGACCAAGATTGTGGATCGCGAGACCGGCGCAGTGACTCGCGGCGAGGTCCCGGCTTATTCGGTTGTTGTTCCCGGCTCGCTGCCGGACCCGAAGGGCGGGCCCTCGCTTGCCTGCGCGGTGATCGTCAAACGCGTCGATGCGCAGACGCGGGCGAAGACCGGCGTGAATGAATTGCTCCGGGATTGACTGGAAGCATAGCCCCAAGCGACGCGCGACAAATCCTAGACACGCCGTGTTGCGGCCTTCGACAGGCTCAGGCTGACGCAGAGCGGCGTCACGTTGAGCTTGTCGAAACGCGGCGCTGGTACCTAGCGGACTACCCGTGAACTCGAGTTTCTTGCACGAAGCTCAGCGCCGCGTAAGGAACGCCGCAAACGCCGCACGCGCTTCTTCCGATTGCAAACGCTCAGCGAACAGCGCGCTTTCCTCCAGCATACGCGCGAGCAGCGCTTCGGGATCGCGCATCAATTTCTTCGTGAGCCGCAGCGCTTCGGCGGGTTTTTTCGACAAGGCGTGCGCCGCCGCGCGTGCCCTCGCTTCGACTTCACCCGTTAGCAAAGCTGCGTTGGCGATCCCCGCCGCGACGGCGCCCGCCCCGATCACAGGCTCGCCCAATCCCAACATCGCGAAAGCGCGCGCGTGGCCCATGCGCGCTGACATGGTCAGGCTCGATGCGTTTTCCGGAACGACGCCGAGGTCGATAAACGGCGTGGTGAGCTTCGCGTTCTCGGCGATGTACACGAGATCGCAATGCAGCAGCATGGTGACGCCGACGCCGACGGCGTGGCCCTGTACGGCAGCCACCAGCGGCTTCTCCGCGCGAATGCAGGCTTCGAGGAACCGCCCCACGTGGCGCGGACCGTCGCCGGCCTGCCCGGTTGCGATGGCGGCGAAATCGACGATGTCGTTGCCAGAAGTGAAGAAGTCGCCGGCGGCGGTGAACAGGATTGCGTGAATTTCGCTATCGTCCGCGGCGTCAAGGATCGCATCCGCAAGCGCGCCATACATCGCATTGGTGATGGCGTTCTTCTTCTCGGGGCGATTGAAGCGCAGTTCGAGCACGCCGTCGGCACGAGTGACAAGAATGTGATTTTCGCTCATGGGCGCCTCAAGACTTGAGCCGATAACCGGTCGAGAATATCCAGTAGACTACAGACAAGCAAAGCGCGAGAAAGCCTGCCGTCGCGGCAATGCTGACGGCGATGTTCACATCCGCGACGCTGTAGAACGCCCAACGGAAGCCGCTGATCAGGTACACGACCGGATTGAGCAAGGTAATTTTCTGCCAAAGCTCGGGCAGCATGCTGATCGAATAGAAGGTCCCGCCAAGGAACGTGAGCGGCGTGATGATCAGCATCGGCACGATCTGCAATTGCTCGAAGCCCTTGGCCAACACACCGAGAATAAAGCCGAACAGGCAGAACGAAACCGAGGTCAGCACCAGGAAGGTGAGCATCCAGAGCGGGTGCTGGACCTCGAACGGAACGAACAGACGCGCAGTAGCGAGGATCACCAGACCGATGATCACTGACTTGGTCGAGGCCGCCCCCACATAACCCAGCACAGCTTCGATGGGCGACACTGGCGCTGAAAGCAATTCGTAAATCGTGCCCGCCCATTTCGGCATGTAAATGCCGAACGAGGCGTTGGACACGCTCTCGGTCAAAATCGAGAGCATGATCAAGCCTGGCACGATGAAGGCGCCGTAGCTAATTCCATCAATCGCCACCATGCGCGAGCCGATGGCCGAACCGAAGACAATGAAATAGAGCGAAGTCGATAGCACTGGTGAAAACAAGCTCTGGCCGATGGTGCGAAACCAGCGCGCCATTTCGAAACGGTAGATCGCGTGAACGCCATGCCAATTCATGCGCGCGCCCTCGGGCGGATGCGCGCTACAATTTCGCGTCCAATGTCGGCCTCCGCCCTCGATAAATCGTACGCGGCTTGCAAATTCATCCAGAACGCCGGCGTCGTTCCAAAATAGCGTGCAAGCCGAAGTGCGGTGTCGGCCGTGACAGCGCGCGGACCTTCTGTGCGAATAATATCGCCGATGCGTGTCGCCGGCACCGCAAGTTCTATCGCCAACCGATTGGCGGAGAGATCGAGCGGGGCCATAAACTCTTCTTTCAATATCTCGCCTGGGTGCGTGCGGACGCGGGGCATTGCCTTCTCCTAGTGATAATCGATGATCTCAACCGCTTCCGCGCCAGTTCTCGTCCACCGGAAGCAGATCCGGAACTGATCGTTCACCCGAATGCTGTGTTGGCCTTTGCGATCACCCTTCAGCGCCTCGAGTCGGTTGCCTGGCGGACTCGAGAGGTCGCCAATTACGTTCGCCGCGTCGATCATATCGAGCTTCCGCAGCGCCACTTTTGCGATCGCGCGCCATGGGCGCGGCGCCACGCCATCACGGTGCAATTTCTCAACCAAATCGTCCTTGTAGGATTTAATGGCCATATATAACGCCTCTCATTATACGTCAAGCGTTATTGCCTCACTGCGCCCTTACCAATTCCACGAAGATATCCTCAAGCGAGCTTTGCTCGGTGTGGAGATCCTTGAACTCGACGCCTACTTCATCGAGGCGGCGCAACAGGCCGGATATCCCTGACTGCTCTGCGTTGGCGTCGAAGCTGTAGACCAGCTTATTGCCCCCACTTGTCAATTCGAGCGCGTACTCGCCCAAGCCTTCGGGCACAGCGGCGAGCGGCGCGGGCAATTCCAAGGTGAGCTGTTTCTTGCCAAGCTTGCGCATCAGCGCGGCCTTTTCCTCCACCAAGATCAACTCGCCCTTGCTCATGACGCCTACCCGGTCGGCCATTTCCTCGGCTTCTTCGATATAGTGCGTCGTCAAAATTATCGTTACCCCGCCCTCGCGCAACCGACGCACCATCGCCCACATGTCCTGGCGCAGCTCCACATCGACGCCGGCCGTGGGCTCGTCCAGAAACAGAATGATGGGCTCATGGGACAGCGCCTTGGCGATCATGACGCGCCGCTTCATACCGCCTGACAGCTCCATGATCTTGGAATCGCGCTTTTCCCAGAGCGAGAGATCGCGCAGCACTTTCTCCAGATGCGCTTCGTCGGGCGGAAAGCCGAACAGGCCGCGCGAGAAACGCACCGTGTCAATCACACGCTCGAACGCATCGGTGTGCAATTCTTGTGGGACCAACCCGATTTTGCGGCGCGCGGCTTTGTAGTTGGTGATGATGTTGTGTCCGTCCGCGATGATGGTCCCACTCGATGGGTTGACGATGCCGCAAATGATGGAAATCAGCGTAGTCTTACCCGCGCCATTGGGCCCAAGCAGCGCAAATATCTCGCCCTTGGATATCTCCAGGTTCGTCGGCTTCAGCGCGACCACGCCGGAGGCATAGGTTTTCGACACGTCGCGAATGGATAGAATTGGGGGCAATGGGGACTCGGGGCGCTTTACTGGTGCGCGCGTTTACTCATTGCATGAAGTGTTGGCCAGACCTTTCGAAGGAATTTTGCCTGTTTGGCATGAATGGCGCCCGAGGCGGCATCGGCAAAGGCGGGTGCGGCTCATCGACCGAGGAAACATCGTAACCCGCTCGACGCGCCGCGCGTACTCGTTGCATATGCCGGCTCATGGCCGACGAAACACAGCTCCAGGCCCTCCTACTTAGAGGGCTTGCCGGCGAGGAGGCCGCGCACCGCGCGTTCTTGACCGAAGCGGCGGCACTGTTGCGTCGGTTCTTCCGCAATCGGCTGCGCGGCGCGCCGGAGGACGCTGAAGACCTGGTGCAGGATACTCTGGTGGCGCTGCATACGAAACGCGATACCTACGACCCCGCCTATCCGCTCTCGGCGTGGCTCTACGCGATCGCGCGCTATCGCCTGATCGATCATCTCCGCCGCGTGCATCGACGCGGAACCCACAGCGCCATCGACGACATCGATATCGGCGATGCAGACCCCGAATATGACGCCAGCGACGCGCGCCGCGATGTAGCAACCCTGCTCGCGAAGCTGCCCGAGAAGCAACGCGCCGTCATTCGCCTGGTCAAGATCGAGGAAAAAAGCGTGCGGGAGGCGTCGGAGGCGACCGGGTATTCGGAATCCGACATCAAGATCTCCATCCATCGCGGCATGAAAGCGCTGATGCGGCTTATGGGTCGGGAGAGCGCGCCATGAGGACCGAGCAGCTCATCGAATTTCTCGCGAGCGGCGGGGGCGAACTGGCGCCACGCGCGGGGCAGCTTCGCCGCCTTGCGTCAGCGTTGGCATGCGGGTTGCTCGTGGCCATCGTGCTGATCGCGCTCGGCCCCGGCGTACGCGAGGACTTTGTAGATCATCGCATGCCGGTGATGTGGAAATCGCTGTTCTCGGCGGCCGCAGCAGCAGCCGCGCTACCGTTGACTTTGCGCTTGATGCGGCCGGGTCGCCCGCTGGGTTGGCGCATGCCCGCAATCTTGGCGTTTGTCGGCATCGCAGCGCTCGCGGCGTTCATCGCCCTTATGGGGGAAGCTCCCGAGCGGCGCATGCAGGCTTGGCTCGGCGGGGGATTTCCCTGGTGCGTTGTACTCATTCCATTGCTCGCCGCGCCAAGCGCGGCGCTCCTGGTTGCGCTGATGCGCGGCTTTGCGCCGACGCGGCTGACGCTGGCGGGCGCGGCGATCGGGGCGGTGTCCGGCGGGATCGGCGCGATGGCGTATTCGCTACTCTGCCCGATCGATTCAATTGCCTTCGTCACCACTTGGTACGTGGCCGCTATCGCGCTCTGCGCCGCCCTCGGGGCGATGATGGGAACGCGTCTGCTGCGCTGGTGAAGCCCTATTCCTGCGCTCGATACGCCAGACACAGCCCGCCATTGCGATAAGCGTGCAGGCGCAGCTCTGATTTGCGCCGTTCGGCCACCGTGCGCAGCAATTGCTTGTACGAGCCCGCGCCGAACCATGGTTCGGGCCCGGTCGGGCTGAAGCCGGGCAGCGTCTGCAGCGCGCGATACACGCTCTGGCGGCTCAGGGGCGAGCCGAGCGCGCCCTTGGCGGCTTGCACCAGACGATCGGCGGCTTGATCGAGCTTGTCGAGCGCACGCGGCGTCGCTGTTTGGCCTTGCTTCGTTTGCGCCGAGGGTGCCTTTGCTGGCGCCGGTTTGCTGGCGGCGAGCCAGGAGCGGCGCGGCGACGTGTAAGCAAACGCCGCGATCAGGTCGCGCCGCAGCACTACAGCGTCAGCGTAGTCGCGATACACGGCCGCCGTCGTGTTCTCCTCATTGCCCATGGCAACCACATCGAGCTTGCGGTCCTGAAGGCGATTGACCACCGGCACGAAATCGGTGTCGGAGGTGAGCAGGATAACCTCTTTGAGGCCACGAAAGTCATTGGCGACGTCCATGGCGTCGAGCGTCATGACAATATCCGCGGAGCTCTTCTTTTCGCGCGCAATGGCGCGGCAGGCGAACGCTTCGAAACCGGCGGCCTCGAAGGCGGGCCGGTAGCGTTCGTTCATGCCGTTCCAATAGACGCGCTTGGTGACGAACGTGCGTCGCCTAGGCTTGGCCTCAAAGCCGCCAGCCTCGAGCCATGCCATCCAATTTTCGATTTTCGTGACGAGATCGCCCCCGGTCATGCCGATGACGTTGTCGAAATCGATCAGTAGCGCGCTCTTCTTGCGGACATTGAACATTCTGGCCCCGCTAGGCCCCTGCTCTAGCGCAGGGATGCGCGCGGGGTCCAGGGTTCACATGACAGCCCGCGCTACACCCAGCAGCGCCGCGCCTACCGGGCGGTCCATCTCATCGGCAGGTCATCTGATGCGCCGCGAGCCGGGCAGCGATTCTCCCTCTCGCAACGGCGATCACCGCGTGCACATCAGCCAGTGTGGTGGCGGGATCGTTATTGAAATCGCGAAGGCGATGCTCATAGGCCCGCCCGATTGTCGCTTCCTCCAGCGCAAATCGCACCTCCTGCAGGGCGACGCGCCGATGTTGGTAGCCCCCCAGGGTTTCCACCGACGCCTGCTGCAAAGCGCAGAAAAGACTGAACTTGCCGTCGTCCGCGCGGCACTGGCGATCATCTGCGCGATCCCAATTGGCTTCGCTCGACAAAATCGTTGTCGCGCGATCGAGGATTGCGACATCCTGTTCCGACACCGGGCGTTGACGCGACTCGAGCAACGCGCCCGCGACTTCCACGCTACGGCGCTGTTCGGCCGTCCAAGCGTTCTCCTCCACTGTAGCCGCGATGCGCTCGCCGACGTCAATCGCGGCCAACTCCTCAGTGATTGGGGCGCTGGGGTCGCAGAGGCGCCCCTCCAGCTTCCCTGGGTGGCTGCATCCAGCCAGCAAACAACTGGCTGCAAATGCCGCCAATGCCGTACGCATGAAAATTGTCCCTTTCGCTCGAAGGATGCGCTTCCTGCGAAAACAGATGCGCGCGCTTCGCCCTCATTGACGGAGCAAATCGCCCCCCGCTAGTGTCCGCCGCGTTGTTGCGCCGCAGCGCGTTCACGGAAATTTCAAGGAAATCAAGCATGAAAGTGCTCGTCCCGATTAAGCGGGTGCTCGATTACAATCTCAAAGTCCGGGTCAAACCGGACGGATCGGGGGTCGATCTCTCGAATTTGAAGATGTCGATCAATCCGTTCTGCGAAATTGCCGTCGAGGAAGCCGTGCGCATGAAAGAAGGCGGCGGCGGTCACGCTAAGGACGCGGCGACGGAGGTGATCGCGGTCTCGATCGGGCCAGAACAGGCACAGGAGACGCTTCGCAACGCGCTCGCCATCGGCGCCGACCGCGGCATCCTGGTGAAGGCCGAAGGCGAGGTGGAGCCGCTGGCGGTGGCGAAATTGCTGAAGGCGGTGGTCGAAGCCGAGAAGCCCAGCCTTGTCATTCTCGGCAAGCAGGCAATCGACGACGACAGCAACCAGGTCGGACAGATGCTGGCCGCGCTGCTCGATTGGCCGCAGGCGACGTTCGCCTCCAAAATCGTCCTGCACGGCGACAAGGCGAGCGTGACGCGCGAAGTCGATGGCGGCCTGCAAACGATTGATGTCGAGCTGCCAGCCATTATCACGACGGACTTACGCTTGAATGAGCCTCGCTATGCGTCGCTGCCCAACATCATGAAAGCGAAGAAAAAGCCGATCGATGTAAAGACGCCCACCGATCTCGGTGTTGACGTGAGCCCCCGGCTCAAAGTCATCAAAACAACCGAACCGCCGAAGCGCCAGGGCGGCGCAAAGGTCAAATCCGCCGCCGAACTGGTCGGCAAGCTCAAAGAAGCGGGGATTTTCTGATGGCTGTCTTGGTTGTGGCCGAGCACGACAATAACGCGCTCAAGGACGCCACTCACAAACTCGTCACCGCCGCGAGAGCGGTGAGCGGCGACGTCGATGTGCTGGTCGCGGGCGCCAAGGCCGGCGACGCGGCTGCGGCTGCGGCGAAGATCGCGGGCGTGCGCAAGGTTCTGCACGCCGACGCGGCATCGCTCGACAAGCAACTCGCCGAGCCCATGGAAGCGTTGATCGTGCCGCTGATGGCCCGATACGACGCTGTGCTGTTCCCCGCCACCACCACAGGCAAGAACGCAGCGCCACGCGTGGCCGCCAAGCTCGACGTGATGCAGCTCTCCGGCGTCATCGCGGTCGAGAGCGCCGACACCTTCGTGCGCCCCATCTACGCTGGCAACGCACTCATCACCGTGAAAGATGAACAGCAGAAAAAAGTGCTCACGGTGCAGGCGACTGCGTTCAAGCCCGCCGGCGAAGGCGGCGCCGCGTCGATCGAAAGCATCGCCGTGCCGGGGGGCCCATTCAAATCGACGTTCGTGCGCGAGGAATTGGCGAAGTCCGACCGTCCTGAACTCACCGCCGCCAAACGGGTGGTGTCAGGCGGACGGGCTCTGGGCTCGGCGGAGGAGTTCCATCGCGTTCTCGATCCGCTGGCCGACAAGCTCGGCGCCGCTGTCGGCGCCTCGCGCGCGGCCGTGGACGCCGGCTACGCACCCAACGACTACCAGGTCGGCCAGACCGGGAAGGTGGTGGCCCCCGAACTCTATGTCGCCATCGGCATTTCCGGCGCGATCCAGCATCTCGCCGGGATGAAGGATTCCAAAGTCATCGTCGCCATCAACAAGGACGAAGACGCGCCGATCTTCCAGATCGCCGATATCGGCCTGGTGGCGGACTACAAGGTGGCGGTGCCCGAATTGATGGCGGAGCTGACCAAGGCCGGACTCTGAAGCGCCAGGGCGTCGCAATGGGAGATCACGCTGACCCGCCCTTGCCACCGTCACCGCGCGCGCTATGCTGCATTGCAACAAATTTGCCTATAACGAGGCGTAAGCGCCTATGGCCGGTAAAATGAGTAAAATTCGGACCGTCGGCGTCATCGGCGCGGGGCAAATGGGCGCCGGCATCGCGCATGTTTGCGCCTTGGCGGGATATGATGTGCTGCTGAACGACGCGGACGCATCGCGCGTCAATTCCGGGCTTGAGAGCGTCGCCAAGAACATGCGCCGCCAAGTTGGGCGCAATCTGGTGACTCAAAGCGATATGGACGCGGCGTTGAAGCGCATCCAAGCGGCGCCAAACCTAGCCACGTTCGAAGCTTGCGATCTGGTGATTGAGTCTATCGTCGAACAAGACCAAGCCAAGCGGCAAGTATTCGCCGATCTGCGCGCGAGCTTGAAGCCAGACGCCATTCTAGCCACCAACACGTCCTCGATTTCGATCACGCGCCTTGCCGCGACCACCGACCGATCCGACAAATTCATCGGCATTCATTTCATGAATCCGGCGCCGCTGATGAAGCTCGTGGAACTCATCCGCGGCCTCGCCACCAGTCAAGAGACCTATGACACAAGCGTCCAATTCGTGGAGAGCCTCGGCAAGACCATAGCCAACGCCGAGGACTTTCCTGCTTTCATCGTCAACCGCGTCTTGGTGCCGATGATCAATGAGGCGGTGTATACATTGTACGAAGGCGTGGGCTCGGTGGAGGCGATCGATAAATCGCTGAAACTCGGCGCCAACCACCCGATGGGACCGTTGGAACTCGCTGATTTCATCGGCTTGGACACCTGCCTTTCGATCATGCAGGTGTTGTACGAAGGCTTGGCGGATTCGAAGTATCGTCCCTGCCCGCTCCTGGTGAAATACGTTGAAGCCGGGTGGCTCGGCCGCAAAACCCAGCGCGGCTTCTACGATTATCGCACCGACCCGCCGACGCCGACGCGGTGACGGTTGAGACGT
>JBEBIU010000098.1:0-10199 GCA_040080225.1 Terricaulis sp. | reverse complement strand
TTCCTGATCCGCACTTCTTCCGGTTCCGCAATCGCCAGCAGCGGGGGAAAGCTTGGATCGGGCGCGGCTTCACTCAGCGGCGCGCCTGCGACCGAAACCCCAAGCGACAAGAACGAGCCTTGCCCCCCGCGCGAGGAGCGATTGTCGCGCATGACGATCCTCACGCTTTCATTGCGCGGAGTCCCGCGCACGGAGAATAGCGTGGCGCCGTCCCACAAGACGTCGGGAAACGCGACGCCCATTTGCGCCAAGCCAGCCAGCTCGCCCGCTGGTGCGAAGCCGGTATTGCCGAAGCGATTGTCGCGGATCATGATGTCGCGCGGCAGTGGGTTGTAATGGGCGTCCTGGAATTCGTTGCGATAGGCGGTGATCAACACGTTGGTCGTGCCATTGTCTCCGATATCGTTCTTGAACACGTGCACGCCGCGATTGGCCATGATCAGCACGCCGGTGCCGGTCGGCACGCTGGCGACGATATTGCCGGCGGGAGCGAAGTTCGGCGTGTTGTTGTTGGATATCGCATTCTCGAACACCCGGATCGAGTGACCGCCCTGCTGGGGCAGACCGGGCAGGTCGAACACCAGGATGCCGCCGGTGTTGCGCGTTGCCGTGTTGTTGAACACATCGGCGTTGTAGCTGTTCTCGATCTCGATGCCAGCGACGTTCAGTTCGGCCACGTTATCCCGCACGATGATGTTGCGCGACTGGCCGACATAGATGCCGGCGTCGGACGCCCCACGCGCGATGGAATCGCGGATCAGCACGTTGGTGCAATTGACCGGATAGAGCCCGTAGGCGCCATTTTCTGGGTTAGGTCCGCGCGTCCATTCCGCGCGCACGCCGCGGAAGGTGATGCCGTTGCAGTCGCGCACCTTGATAGCATCGCCGCGTGCGTTCTCGACCGCGAAATCGCGCAACACCACGCCGTCGGATGTGACCAGCAGACCCTCCGCGCCACGCCTTTGGTTGGTAAAGGAAAGTATGGAGCGGCCCTCGCCTTCGCCCCTGATGGTCACGCGGTCGATATCGAGCGAAAGGCCGGAACTCAGTTCGAAGCGCCCGCGCGCGAGGCGGACAGTGTCGCCTGGCCGCGCTTCGATAAGCGCCGTCTGCAGCGCCTGCTCGGCGCCCGCGCCCGGACGAATACGCCATGTGCGGGCCTCGGCTTGGCCAGCCATACAAAGCGTCGCGGCGAGCGCGGCGATCAGGATTTTCATACCCACCTCCAATTTGAAGGCCAGCATCACGTCCCAATTGCCGCGTGTAAAGGCGCCGCGTCCTCAGCGTTTGAGCCGAGCGAAATAAAGCAGGCGCCCGCTCCCCCTCGATGGGGGAGCTGTCACGCGTTGAGCGTGACTGAGGGGGTGAGGCCCGCTCCTGCCGCCGCATGAGCCTCCGGAGGCGTCGCGTTCATCGTCTGCGCGCGCACCCCCTCCGGCCGCTTCGCGGCCACCTCCCCCATCGAGGGGGAGGTGGTCAAGTCAGCATCACCCGCGCAGTCTCGATCACGCGCGCGGTCTCGCTCCAGAGTGCAAGCGCCGCCAGTTCCTCCGGTGCGAAAAAGCGCGCCTCGCGGGCGTCGTCACCGGCTTTGGGCTCCCCCGCGAGCCAACGCGCGGCGTAATCGACCAGTACGTAGTGGCCCCAAGGGTCGCCACCGGCGCGCGCGGCGAGTACGGCATCGACCACGTCGATGAGGCTAACGATCTCGGCTTCGCAGCCGGTTTCTTCCTTGAGCTCGCGCAACGCTGCATCGCTGGCGCGTTCGCCCCACTCGATGCGCCCGCCGGGCAGGGACCACTGATTCTCCATTGGCGGCGCGCCACGGCGGATCAAGAGAACCTGGTCGCCGCTAAAGCAGACAATACCAGCCGCGGCGATAGGGGCGCGTTCGCTCATGCCGGCTTCAGCGCGCCCCAAAGTATGAGCGCGCCGATGACGATAAAGCCGGCGCCGGCGACAATTTTCAGCATCGGTCCCTCGACGAACTCGCGCGCGATCGAACCGGCGATGGTGGCGATCCCCGCGGAGGCCACGAGAGCGGTGGAAGAAGCAAGAAAAACCAGCCACTTGGAACGGCCGCCGTCGGCGGCGAATAGGGCTGTCGCGAGTTGGGTCTTGTCGCCCAATTCGGCGACGAACACGGAGAGAAAGACGGTGAGGAAAGCGGTCATGCGCTTGCGCTAGACCAGCGCGCGCGTGCGCACAAGCGAGCCCCACAAACGAAGATGCGCGACGCTTTCGCGCCGCGCATCTGGTGGGCTTATGCCCTTGTTCTTTGGAGCGCCCCGCTTTTGCGCGGCGCCCGGCGGCTCTACCGCTTCGCTGCCTTCTTCTTCTTTGCAGCCTTACGCGGCGCCTTCTTGGCGGCCTTCTTTCTCGGAGCGGCCTTCTTTGCCTTCTTCGCAACCTTCTTGGCTGCCTTCTTTGCTTTCTTAGCCATGCCCTGGCTCCTCTGTTGTCACGGCGACGCGCCGCAGTACGTCGTCATAATGTCATGCGCAAGCAGAATTGCCACTGAAAAAATTCTGCGAGGCGAATCTGCAACAATGAGTCGCGTGCGAGTCGATGTGCGTGTGTGCGCCGCGCGATGCGAAGCGCCGCATGCGATCAGCTCAACAGCACGCGCGGGTTCATCAGATTGTTGGGGTCGAAAGCGCGCTTGAGCGTCCGCATCAGTGCGAGTGATTCGGCGTCCTTGAAGTGGGCGAGGTCGTCCTTGCGCGCGACGCCGATCCCATGCTCGGCGGAGATCGAACCGCCGAGCCCGACCGCGATCTCGAACACCGCCTCGGTGAGCGCTTCGGCCGGAAAGGCGTCCTGCGACATGCCGGGGGAGGCGAGGATCGTGTAGTGGAAATTGCCGTCGCCCATGTGGCCGAAGGCGACCGCGCGGGCGCCGGCGCAGAGTGTCTCGATGCGGGCGTTGGCGCGGTCGAGGAATTCTGGCGTTTTCGAAACCGGCACGCTGATGTCGTGGCTGACCTGGGGGCCTTCTGGCTTGTGACCGGCCGACATCGCCTCGCGCAAAGCCCAGAAAACCCTTGCCTGGCTTGCGTTTTCCGCGATCATGGCGTTCTCGATCTCGCCGACCTCGAGCGCTTCCCCAAGCGCTGCTTCAATCGCTCCGCGCAGCCCCGCTTCATGCGCCGCCTCGAACTCGATCAGCACCAGCAGGACCGCGCCCGGGATCGGATCGCGCATCGGCGCCACGTTCTTGACGGTCAGTTCCACGCCCAGGCGGTTCATCACTTCGTACGCCGATACCGCGCCAGTCGCCGCCTTCAATCGGTGCAGCAAAGCGAGCGCATGCCGTGCCGAAGCTGCGGCGGCGAGCGCCACCTCGCGCACCGCCGGGATGGGGACGAGCTTCAAGCTCGCGGCGGTGACGACGCCCAGGGTTCCCTCCGCGCCGATGAAGCATTGCTTCAAATCGTAGCCGGAATTGTCCTTGCGGAGCGCCTTCAGACCTTCGAGCACGCGCCCGTCGGCGAGCACCACTTCGAGGCCCAGGATAAGGTCTCGCATCATGCCGTAGCGCAGCACATGCACGCCCCCCGCATTGGTGGAAACGAGGCCGCCAATGGTGGCGCTGCCTTCGCTGGCGAGGCTCAAAGGGAATCGCCGCGCCGAATCGGCGGCGGCTTGTTGCACTGCCGCAAGCACTGCGCCGGCCTCGGCGATCAGCGAATCGTTGGCGGCGTCGATAGCGCGGATGGCGTTCATCCGCTTGAGCGAGAGCAGGACCTCGCCTTGCGGAATCTGGCCGCCAACCAGGCCGGTGTTGCCGCCCTGAGGCGTGATCGCGGCGCCAGCTTCGGCGCAGAGCCGGACGATCGCGGCGACTTCCTGCGTGGTTGCGGGCATGGCCATGAACGGCGTGTGGCCATGAAAGCGCCCGCGCCATTCCTGCAAGTGCGGCGCAAGCGCCGCCGGATCATCGGCAAACCCCTTGGGGCCTAAGAGCGCGGCAAGTTTGGCGTAAAGCGCGGACATGGGCCGACAATAGCGCCTCAGGCGGCAGGGCGTAAGCGATGCTGTCACGGCGCTTTTAGCGCGGCGCGGCGGCTCGGGCGAGGCGGTCGCGGATGGCTTCGCCGAGACCGTGGGAGGGAATAGGCGCGACGGCGATAGTTTCAGCGCCCGCGGCGTCGAGCGCTCGCAAATGAGCGTAGAGATTGGCGGCGGCTTCCACGAGATCGCCTGTCGGCGAGAGCGAAAGCCCGTCGGCAGGCGCTTCGGCGCCGAAGGCGAGGTACGCTTCTCCCGCTCGCGGCGCGTCAGCGTCGAGGCGCAATCGCGCGCGCGGCGCATAATGGCTTTCCAGCATCCCAGGCGCTGCGATCGCGCCTGCGACCGGCGCGGCGAGTTTGTCCGTGACCGCTTCGATGGCCGCACGCGTGACGGCGCCCGGACGCAGCAGTGTCGCTTCGCCATCGGCGTTGACGGTGACGATGGTCGATTCAAGCCCCAGTTCGCAGGGGCCGCCATCGAGAAACAGTGCGGCGGCATCACCCAATTCTTCGCGCGCGTGCTCGATCGTGGTGGCGCTCACGCGGCCGGAACGGTTCGCGCTCGGCGCCGCGATCGGTTCGCCGAACGCCGCGATCAAAGCTCGAGCCAGCGGGTGAGACGGCGCGCGCAACGCCACCGTGCTCAACCCGGCGCAGGCAAGTTCGGCGATCGTGCTGTTGTCGCTTCGCGGCGCGACGATGGTGAGCGGGCCGGGCCAAAACTTCTCCGCCAGGGCGATCGCTGTTGGGTGGAGCGCAGCGTGCTCGAGCGCCTCGTCCAGGCCCGAGACGTGGGCGATGAGAGGATTGAAGCGGGGCCTGCCCTTGGCCTGATAGATGCGCGCCACCGCCAACGGATTGGAGGCGTCCGCCCCGAGGCCGTAGACGGTCTCGGTCGGAAACACCACGAGTTCGCCGGCCCGCAGCGCCGCGACCGCCTTCTCGAGGCTCATGATTTCCGTGTAGCGACAACATGGATGGCGATGGCGATGTCCCGCGAGACCTTCTCGTCGCCGTCGCTCGATCCGTTGCCGACGCCGAAATCACGGCGGTTGATGGTGAGCGCGCCGTCCATGATTGCGCGGTCGCCGACAATTTCCAGCGTGAAGGGCAAGTTCACCGCTCTGGTGTTTCCCTTGATCGTGAGAGCGCCGCGCGCTTCGTAGCGATTGCCTTGGCGATGGCGGATGCTGGCGGTTCGGAAAGTCGCTTCCGGGTGGGAGGCGCTGTCGAACCATGCCGGGGTAGGGAGCGAGCGGTCGTGCCAAGCATTACCGTCGCTGGCCGAGCCGGTCTCGATGGTCACGTTGGCGAAGGAGTGTTTAAGCTCGTTGGGGTCGAAGCGGATATCGGCGCGCCAACGGGAGAAACGGCCGCTAAACGTCTGCGGCGCGTTCTCATCGTCGGAATAGACAAAGCTGAAGCCGACCGAACTTGCGCTTGCGTCCACGCGCCAGGCCGCAAGCGGCGCGCTTGGGTTGGGCTCGCCCACCGCGATCGAGGGGGCGGGGGTTTCTGTTGCGGGAGTGGACGATGCTGCGCCCGGCAGCGCGGGCAGCTCAATCGATGAGTTGGCTTGCGGCAGGGGCGCGTGGGCGCCGAAGGTGGACGCAGCATAGAGCGCCGCCGCCAAGCCGAACGCTGTCAGTCCTAGCCCGACGCCCAGGATCGCGAGCCGCGCAGGGTTGCTGGGGCTTTGCGGAGCGCCGCCGGGCGCGCGCAAGCCCGGAACCATACGCGAGAGCACATCGTCGCGATCCACGAATTGGTGCTTGAGCGCGGCCCCGACATGGAGCGCGAGCAGCGCTACGCTTGCATATGCCAGCAGGTAATGGGCTGTGAACGCGCCCTCGGCGACGGCGGCGCGGACTTGATTGCCGGCCTCGGGCAAGCCGAACAATGCCGGCACGCGAAACAACCCGAACCAGTGGGTGGACACCGCGAGCGGCTGGTTGTCCTCATGCGACCATTGCGCCGAAACATAGAGCCACCCCGAGAGCGGTAGCGCGACGATCAGGAAATAGAACGCCCAGTGCGTGGCGCTGGCTGCAAGCTTCTCCCATGCCGGCATATGCGCGGGGAGCGGCGGAGCGGGGTTGGCGAGGCGCCAGCCAAGTCGCGCGACCGAGAGCGCGAGCACGGTCAGCCCCACAGATTTGTGCAATTGAAAAGCGCGGTAGAGCCCCTCGCCAGCGCCGCCATGCTCGGCTTGCTGGTGCATCCACCATCCAAGCGGAACCATGAAAACAATCGCCGCAGCGATCGCCCAGTGCAGGACGATCGCTACGGCGCTGTAACGAGACGGCGCTGCGCTCATCATTGGACGGGGTTTGCCGGCGCCGCGGGTTGTGTGAATTCGGCTTCGATCAGGATATCAACCTCGTCGGACACGCCAACGCCGCCTGTCGCTAGCGGCAACAGCACGGTCATGCCGTAATCGGAACGCTTTATGGTCCCGCGCGCGGAGAACCCAAGCAGCGCCAATGGCATGCCCATGGGGTGCTGGCGGTAGGCCTGGTTGAAGGTGACGTCGAAGGTGGCCGGATGCGTGATCCCGCGAATGGAGAGGTCGCCGGTCATGCGCCCGGTATTGGGGCTGGTGAGTTCGATCATGGTGGAGCGGAAATCGAGCGTGGGGTGGCTTAGGGCGTCGAGCCAATCTGAGTTCTCCAGCTCCTCGTCAAAATCGCGCTGCCCCATATATTCTGTCTGCACCGAATTGGAGGCCACGCTTGCTGTCACGCTCGAGTTTGTCGGGTCCTCGGCGTTGAAATTGAGCCGCCCGGACAGTTCGGTAAGGCGCAGCGGATAATGCGCAAGTCCAAAGTGATTGACGCGCACGAAGAGGCTCGAATGCATTGGGTCTAGAACGTACTCGCCAGAGGGCGCATCAATAGTCACATGACGGGGTGGGGACTCAGAAGGACTGTGCTCGCGCGAAGGGTTCATGGAGGGGATAACAAAAACGGTCACGGCGATGAGCGTGAGTATTGCCACTGCGGCACCGATGACAAGGGAAATCCGACGAGGTGTTTTTCTTAGCGTACGAACCGCCGCAACTGGGGTTGTGTTGAAGGGTTGCCCAGCTTGGACCTTGGGGCGTCGAGGTGCATTGTCCGGAGTTTCGACGTTAGTTTGGGTTTTGGCGCGTCGATCAACCAATTCTCCGATCCATTCCAGCGCGCGCATCCATTGGGCGTGGTTCGCGTCGCCAGTCCAGCGTGACAAATCCGTTCGCTGATGCATCCCAAATGCAAGTGGAATGGTGCACGGTACCAACGTGGCTTGAACGAGCTTGCGATGCTCCAGGCCGTAATGGGCTTCGATTCGCACCCAATCTGATGAGGCGGAGCGAGGGGTCCAAAGCACAAGGACAGCCTTACACTTGGCTATCTCTACCTCGATCAGGCGATCCCATTGCTCCAGAGGCGTCAGCCTGTCGTCCCACCAAACAGTGAAGCCGGCGCTCTGCAGCGCCGCTACAGCGCGCAGTGCGTGCTCACGATCTTCTTTTTTGTAACTAACGAATACGTCGGCCAAAGTTAGTTGGTCGGGCTGGCCGGCGCGGCCGGCCGGGTGAATTCGGTTTCGATCAAGATTTCCACTTCGTCTGATACGCCCCCGCCGCCGGTGGCGAGGGGGAGTCGAGCGGTCATGCCGTATTCGGAGCGCATAATTGTTCCACGCGCCGAGAAGCCCAGCAGCGCGATCGGCATGCCCATGGGGTGTTGGCGGTAAGCCTGGTTGAAGGTGACCTCGAAGGTGACGGGGTGGGTGATCCCTCGAATGGAAAGATTGCCGGTCATTCGCCCGGTGTTGGGGCTGGTGAGTTCGATGCGGGTGGAAGCGAAGGTCAGCGATGGATGGGTCGCTGCGTCGAGCCATTGTGAATTTTCTAGTTCGCGGTCGAAGTTACTTTGGCCGACATGTTCCGTTTGCACGGTATCGGCGGCGACTCTTGCGGTTACTGTAGATTTCGCTGGATCTTCGGCGTTGAAATTGAGCTGTCCCGACAAGCCGGTCAGGCGCAGCGTGTAGTGCGACAGGCCGAAATGGTTGGCCCGCACGAGGATGCTGGAATGGGTGGGGTCGAGCGCGTATTCCCCCGACGGCGCATCAATAGCGACCGGCGTGGGCGGGCCTTGCGCTGCTTCGGGTTGCGGTTGCGGGTTGCAGGCGGCGAGCGCGAGTGCTGCGGCGATGAGGGCAATGCGCATAGATGTGCTCCTTAGTCCTTGCGGAATTCGGCGGCGATCAGGATTTCGACCTGATTGGTGGTGGTTCCATCGACGATGGGGTTGGCGAAGTTGGCGCCCCATCGCGAGCGTTCGATCATGGTGCGAGCGGTGAAGGCGATCACGTGCTTGCCGGCGAACTGAACAAAACGTCCGCCCTGGAAATTGGCTTCTAACGTGACTGGATGGGTCTGGCCGCGCAATGTCAGATCGCCCACGATCAGGCCGGTCGTGGGACCAGTGAGTTGGATGGAGCGCGACACGAAACGGATGTTGGGGTTGGCCTCGGCCCCGAGCACGCCGTTGGCGATCTCGGCGTCGAAGGCGCGTTGACCTTCGCGGCTAAGCACGCCGGTGCTCACTGAATTGGCGGCGATGGTGACATCGATGCCGCTGTTGGCGGGGTTAGCGGCGTCAAAATTGAGCGCGCCGGATATCGTGTCGAATCGCGCCGTGAAGATGCCTAGCCCCATGTGCCGCAAACGCCACGTCACACTGGCGTGGCGGCCGTCGAGTGTGTAGGCGCCTGTGGGCGCGTCGGCGGGGTTGAGCGAGGCGTTCTCGCCAAAGGGAATCCCCGGCGCCGCTGCCGCACTGGCCTGCTCGGCCGCCGCGGGCGTTGCGGGCATTTCTGTGGAGATGCACGCGCCCAGAAGAAGCGCTGCTGCCAGAACCGAAAAACGCATGCTATGTCCTCACTCGGTCGCGCCCCCCAGCACGCCGTCGCCGCCTGTAGCACGCGCCGTCGCACGTGTCGCGGGGTCCCATGGAAGCAATTGCCGTATGTCCTACAGCGCCCCCATCGACGAAATGCGTTTTGCGTTGCAATGCGCAGCAGGTTTTCAGCCGTTAGCATCTGGGTTGGACTCGGATACACTGAACGCCGTGCTTGAGGCAGCCGCAACGTTGGCGGCCGACCAGCTCGCGCCGCTTAACCGCAGTGGCGACCGTGCGGGCGTGCGCCTTGAGGACGGCGAGGTCCGCGCCGCGCCGGGGTTTCGCGAAGCCTATGGCGTCTTTTGCGCGGGGGGGTGGCAGGGATTGAGCGCCGATCCCGCCTATGGCGGCCAGGGGCTGCCACGCGCTGTCGCTATCGCAGTGTTCGAGATGGTCCACGCCGCGAACATGAGCTTTGGCCTGTTGCCGCTGCTGACGTTGGGCGCGATCGAAGCGATAGAGCAACACGGCGCGCCCGATCAAAAAGAATTTTACCTGGCCAAGCTCATTTCCGGCGAGTGGTCGGGCACAATGAATCTTACCGAACCGCAAGCCGGGTCCGACCTGGGCGCGCTCAGCACAAAGGCGACGCCGGCGGCGGACGGTTCCTACCGGATCACTGGCCAAAAAATCTTCATCACCTGGGGCGAACACGATCTCGCATCCAACATCATTCATTTGGTGCTGGCGCGCATCGAAGGCGCGCCAGCGGGGTCAAAAGGCGTCTCGCTCTTCATCGTGCCGAAATTTCGCGATGGCGACGGTTCGCGCAACGCCGTGCGCTGCATCGGGCTAGAAGCGAAGATGGGCATCCATGCGTCGCCGACATGCACGATGGCGTATGAGGGCGCGACCGGTTGGTTGATCGGGGAGGAGAACCGCGGTCTGGTTGCCATGTTCACGATGATGAATGCGGCGCGTCTCAATATCGGCGCGCAGGGCGTTGGCGTTGCGGAAGCGGCTTACCAGAAGGCGCTGGCCTGCGCGCGCGAGCGCAGGCAAGGCGGCGGGCCAATACTAAGCCATCCCGACGTCCGGCGCATGCTCGCGGTCATGAAGGCGAAGATCCAGATCGGCCGTACGCTGTGCTATGCCTGCGCTGTCGCCGCCGACAATGGCGACAAGGCGCGAGAGGATATGCTGACGCCGTTGGCGAAATCTTGGTGCACGGACATGTGTGTCGAGGTCGCCAGCTTGGGCGTGCAGGTGCACGGGGGCATGGGGTTCGTCGAGG
>JBEBIU010000097.1:0-10211 GCA_040080225.1 Terricaulis sp. | reverse complement strand
ATAAAGCACCCGCCCATTGCCGCCGACTACAACCAGATTGGTTGAGCCATAAGAACGGCCGGTGACAAACAAGAACCTGTCGTTCTGCACAGAGACCCCCGCAATGGTGGGATTGCCAATCGCCACGCCCTCGGCAGTCTCAGACAAACGAATCGGAAAGGCTTGGTCCAGAGCCACCCGGATCTCGTGCGCGGAAGCAAAACCTGCTGCAGCCACAAACAAAGAGACCGCAAGCGCAGCTGCGGCAAAGGGTTTGTACAGATGCATTGCAGCCGACCTCAATCACGCATTATTTCGACCTTAAGAGCTACGCGCGAATGGTTGCCGCATCGCTAATGCCGGGCCTGGCGATGTCAGCGTGAAGCGTTCAATATCGACACCAGAAAGCCCCCAGCGTTAGCGAAATTTTTATCTCGTTCGTGGGCGATGACGTTAACCTCGCAGGTGTAGCGTCCCCCTTGCGTCTGGTTTTGGGTGTCGGGTGCGACACGCTGCCGGGCCGGTGAGAAAAGCACTCGACAAAAGGAGCATTGGATATGTTGAAGCGTTTCCTGAAGACTGAAGACGGCGCCACCGCTATTGAATACGGCCTGATCGCCGCTTTGATCGGCGTCGCGATTATCGTTGCGGTCGGCTCTGTCGGCACTAGCTTGAACGACACGTTCAACGGCGTGTCGACTGAACTCGACGCCGCCAGCTAATAATCTTTCCCGCGCGGAGGGGCCGCCGCATTGGCGGCCCCGAAGCGCCCTTCTCTTTCCCTCGACTCAACGCCGCCCTTCCGGGCGGCGTTTTCTTTTAAGACTTTTTTGACCCGGCGCGGCGCACCGAGGCGCATGCTTGAACCGCTCGCGCTGGCCCTTTTCGTCGCTCTGCTGGTCTACGCCGCGGGCAGCGACATCGCTTCGCTGACCATCTCAAACTGGGTTTCGATCGCGCTCGCCTCCGTATATCCCATCATGGCGCTAGCATCTGGGCAAAACTTGCCAGAGATCGGCCTGCATTTACTTTTCGGTTTTGGCGTTCTGGCGGCTGGCTTTGTGCTGTTCCAGATGAACATCATCGGCGGTGGCGACGCGAAATTGTTTGCGGCAGTCTCCGTGTGGACCGGGATCGCCGAATTCCGGATCTTTATTCTGGGCGCGGCATTGGTTGGCGGCTTGCTCGCCTTGGCGCTGGTGGCGGCGCGGCAATTCATCCCGCAGACCGAAGCCTACCCTGCCTTCGTCAACCAGCTACTGAAAAAGCAGAACGGCATCCCTTACGGCGTCGCCATTCTAGGCGGCGGCCTGATGGCGCTTCCCCAGCTTCCCTTCGCGGAGGGGCCATTAACACTGCCTTAGCCATAAACGTGGTCTGGTCGGGCGGGTTCCGCGACCCGCGAGGAGAATAGCGCATGTCGGCGCGTCAGCTGATTGTATTGGTGATCGCCGCACTTGCTGCGGTCGGCGCCTTGTTGCTCATTCGCGGTATGAACGCACCGCGCGAGGCGCCACAGGCGACGTCAACGGCGGAGATGCCCGGCGAAGACGTGCTGGTGGCCGCGCGCGACGTCGCCCAGGGCGTGGCGCTGACAGCTGCGGATTTGCGCGTGACGCGCTTTCCCGCAGCCTCGGTTTCGGACAATTTCGTGCGCGTGAGCGGCGCCCCGTCGGCGCGCGAGGAATATGTGGGCGCGGTGACGCGCCGCAGTTTCGTGCAGGGCGAGCCGATCATCATGGGCGCCGTCATACAGCCGGATGGACGCGGCTTCATGGCCGCCCAACTCGATCCCGGCTATCGCGCGGTGTCGGTTCCCATCGAAGCTGCCACCGCCGCCGGGGGATACATTCAACCCAATGACCGCGTCGACGTCATCGTCACCATGAAACTCGACGCCGAAGGCGCCGAGCAAGTGCGCAGCGAGATCATCCTCGAAGACGTGCGTGTGCTGGCGATGGGAGACAAGACCCAAACCCAAACCAGCGGCGAAGGGCCCGAAACCATCGACACCGAGGTCGCCGTGCTCGAACTCACCGCCGAAGACGCGCGTACACTTGAGCATGCCGACAAACTGGGTGACATCGCCCTCGCTCTGCGTGGCGTACAAGTCGAGACCGTGGGCATGAACACCAGGCCTCGTCGCGGCAATCCGCTCAGCCAACAATCGGAATCGGTGCGTGTGCACGCGTTCGGCACGCTCCAGGGAGGCCGGCCATGACATCGGCGCAAGCCCTTCGCTCCTCCCTCGCTACCGCTTTGTCGGCGGCGCTTGCGTTCGCGCCAGGTTACGCCAGCGCGCAAGTGGAACCGCCCGACGCATCCTCGGTGATGCGTGTCAATGGCGGCGGCGGAGCGCAATCGGTTTCCATGGTGCTGCCCTTCGGCAAATCCGCGGTGATCGATCTGCCGTCGGCGGCGCGCGACGTGTTGATCTCCAATCCAGCGATAGCGGACGCCACCGTGCGCACCGCCAGGCGCGCTTATGTCGTGGGCCGGGCGCTTGGACAAACCAACCTATTCTTCTTCGACGCCGACGGTCGCCAGATCGCCAACGTCGAGATCAGAGTGGAACCGGACGTCGCGCCGCTGAACGACATTCTGCGCCGGCATACGCCGGACGCCCGCATTCAGGCGGAAGCGCTCAACGGCGCCATCGTGCTCTCGGGCAACGCCCAGAGCGCGGCTGAGGCTGAACGCGCCAACCAGATCGCCACGCAATTTCTCGCCACCAGCACTGGCGGGGGCGCGCCGGGCGCTTCGGGCCAAAGTCGGATCGTCAATCTCATTCAAGTGCAAGGCAGCGAGCAAGTGCTTGTGCGCGTGCGCGTGGTTGAGATGAGCCGCACTTTGATTCGGCAATTGGGCGTCAATCTCAATTACAACGAGATGATCAACCGGCTGCTGCCCCAAGACGCCTTCGTCGATCTCGCAACCCGCAGCGGCTATTCGATCAACGGCGCCATTCTGGGCGGGCTGGTCGGTTCGGGCGGCGTGGCGGAGAACATTCTGCACCCGGAAGGCTTGACCTATCCGGGCCCAGCCGCCGGAACGGGGACAACGCCCTCGGGCGCTGGCGTTGGCGGCTATTCGTCCGAGCCCACTTTCGACCCCAACGGCAATTACATCGGCGACTCGATAACCAACGGCCCTGCCCGCACCGAGCAATTGCGCCAGACCGACGCTTCGATCGAAGCGTTCGAGCGCGCGGGTTTGTTGCGTGTCCTCGCCGAGCCCAACCTCACCGCGATTTCCGGCGAAGCCGCCACCTTCCTGGCGGGCGGCGAGTTTCCGGTTCCGGTCTCGGCCAAGGACGGGCAGGTTTCCGTCGAGTTCAAACCGTTCGGCGTTGGCCTCGCCTTTACGCCTGTAGTGATGTCGGGCGGCCGCATTTCGCTGAAAGTGTCCACCGAGGTCAGCGAACTGACTTCCGATGGCGCCATCAACACCGGCGACACCGCCGTGCGCAATCCCGACGGCTCGACCACCGTCATTCGCGGCTTCACCATTCCCGCGCTGCAAGTGCGGCGCGCGGAAACCACGCTGGAAATGTCCTCCGGCAGTTCGATCGTGCTGGCGGGCATGCTGCAGGAGCGCACGCGCCACGCACTGGAAGGCGTACCGGGCGTCATGAACACGCCGGTGATCGGCTCGCTGTTTCGCTCCCGCGACTTCATCAACAACGAAACCGAATTGGTCATCATCGCCACGCCGTATTTGGTGCAGCCGACCGCGCCTGGACAATTACGCACGCCGGCAGACGGATTCATGAATCCGACCGAGGGCGAAAGCCTGCTCACCGGACGATTGAACGCACTTTATCGTCCCCCAGAATCCAATGACGGCGAGCCGCGCCGCTTGTTGGGCCCCCATGGCCACGTCGTCGAATGAGGCGCGCAATGAAATCTCGCCTACCCACACTTTTGCTCGGCCTCAGCGCACTCGGCGCATGTGCGAGCATTCCCGACCCGCCGGAGGGGCGCGCCATTCCCACGAGCGCCGACCGCCATGAAATCGCGGTCGAGCAAACCTCGCAGGAATATCGCCTTGCCGTTGCGCCAGGGGACAATGCGCTCGCGCCCGACGCGTCGGGCGAACTTGCTGCGCTCGCCGGCAATTATCTGCGCTACGGCCACGGCGCACTGGTGCTGAGCGCGCCCGCGGGCGGAGAGAACGAAGCGTCGGCGCGCGCGCTGGCCGAACAATCACGCCGTTTCCTGGTCGCCGTCGGCGTCTCCCACGCCGCCATCGCATCCTCGACCTACGACGCCTCCGGAACCAAGCAAGAGCCGGTAATCGTGAGCTTCTCGCGCTTTGAGGCGCACGCGCCAGAATGTGCGCCGTTGTGGGAACAGGATCTCGCCCACCAAAGCAACAACCAGGCCTGGGAAAGCTTCGGCTGCGCCACCCAGGCCAACCTTGCTGCGATGGTCGAAGATCCCAGCGATCTCCTGAGGCCGCGCGACATGACGGCGCGGGAATCGGGGCGCCGGGCGACCGTTTTCGAAGCCTATCGTGAAGGACTGCCAACCGGCGCGACGCGCAGCGAGCAAGAACACGCGGCCGTAAGCGATGTTGGTCGATAAGGGGCGGCCGCTATGAACTCACCCAATAGCCAGTTGGATTGGAGCCTCGAAGACGAGCCCGAATTCGTGCTGGAAGAAGACGAAAGCTTCGCCGCCGGCGCCATGCCGGCGATGCCTCGCTTCGACGCCGAGGCAGAACCAGCCGCGCCCGCGAACGAGGCTACGGCCACGAGAACTCCATTAGACGACGACCCATTCAGGCTTGACGAGCCCGCGCCTGCGCTGACGACGCCACGCGATGGAAGCGCCATCACCGAACAGCCGGTTCCGCGCATCACCATACATGCGTCTTGCGACCGCCCCGAGATCGCCGACTTGATCGCCGGCATCGTCGCCGATCGCCGCATGGCGCGCGCCGAAATCAGCGTCGATCCCGGCGGCATCGACGCCGCGGTGGTCCGCTTCGCCTCGCAGTCGAGCCCAAACCTGCTGATCCTCGACACGCTATTGCAGGGCGCGGGCATGTTGCACAGCCTGGATCGCTTGGCCGAAGTGATCGAGCAAGGCACCAAGGTCGTCATCATCGGCGCGGTCAACGATATCGGGCTTTTCCGTGAGTTGATGGCGCGCGGCATCAGCGAGTACATCGTACCGCCAATGCAGGCGCTCGACGTCATTCGCACCATATGCGGCCTCTACGTCAATCCAGATAAGCCCTTCGCCGGACGCGTCATCGCGGTGATCGGCGCGCGCGGCGGCATCGGCGCTTCCACCATTGCCCACAACCTCGCCTGGTCGATAGCCGAGCGTCAGGACTCCGGCGCGACCCTGCTCGATCTCGATCTTTCCTTCGGCACCGCCGCGCTCGATTTCAATCAGGACCCGGCGCAATCGATCGCCGACGTGTTGCTGGCGCCCGACCGCGTCGACGATGTGTTTCTCGAACGGGTCACCACCAAGCAGACGCAGCGGCTGCAAATGCTTACCGCGCCCGCCACCCTGGAGCGCGAGTTTGAGCTTGACGCCCAGGCGTTCGAAAGCGTCGTCGAGCGCGTGCGACGAACCAGTCCCTTCGTCGTCCTGGACCTCCCCCATGCCTGGAATTCCTGGGTTAAGCACACGCTGCTTGCCGCCGACGACGTCATCATCGTCGCCGGCCCTGATCTCGCGAGCTTGCGCAACACCAAGAACATCATGGATCTGCTCAAGGCCATGCGGCCGTACGATTCACCGCCCACGGTGGCGCTCTCAATGGTGGGCGTTCCCAAGCGCCCGGAAATTCCGTTCAAGGATTTCTCCGAAGCCCTAGGCGCCGAACCGGTGGCGTCATTCGCCTTCGATCCGCAATTGTTCGGCGCCGCCGCCAATAACGGCCAAATGGTGGGCGAACTTGCGCCCCAATCGAAGATTGCGCTGGCGCTCGATGCGCTCGCCGCGCGGCTGACCGGGCGCAAGCCAGTGGAAGCCAAAAAACCCTCGCTTGCCGATCGGCTGCCGTTTCTAAAACGCTAGGAGTACTTGATGTTCGGAAAGCGCAGCCTTGGCGATGCACCGGGCGCAGCAGCGGGCCCGCCTGCGGCTGGCGCGCTCGCGCGCGCGCCGGCGTCTGCCGCACCGCCGGTTGCGACCAAACCGAAACCCGCGCCAACGCCTGCTCCCCGGCCCGCCGCTGCGCAATCCGCGCCGCCACGCGTGCAGCCCCCCCCGGCTGACACTTCGAATGTTGGCGAATTCCGCTCCGAAGCCTATTATCGGGTCAAATCCACGATCTTTAACGCCCTGATCGAGACCATCGATCTCACGCAATTAGCGCAACTCGACCCCGAAAGCGCACGCGACGAAATACGCGACATCGTCGCGGAGATCATCTCGATCAAGAACGTAGTCATGTCGATCGCCGAGCAGGAAGCGCTGCTCGACGACATCTGCAACGACGTGCTGGGCTATGGGCCGCTTGAGCCACTGCTCGCGCGCGACGACATCGCCGACATCATGGTCAACGGCGCCAACGCCGTGTTCATTGAGGTGAACGGCAAGATTTCCAAAACCGGCATCCGCTTCCGCGACAACGGCCAGCTGATGAACATCTGTCAGCGTATCGTCAGCCAGGTCGGTCGGCGCGTAGATGAAAGCTCGCCGATTTGCGACGCGCGCCTGCCCGACGGCTCGCGCGTCAACGTCATCGCCCCGCCGCTCGCGATCGACGGCCCCACGCTGACCATCCGGAAATTCAAGAAAGACAAACTCAAGCTCTCCAGTCTGGTGGAGTTCGGCTCGGTGTCGCCAGCTGGTGCGAAAATCCTGCAGATTATCGGCGCTTGCCGCTGCAACACGCTGATCTCAGGCGGCACCGGGTCGGGCAAGACCACGCTTCTGAACACACTCACCGCATTCATCGATCCCACCGAGCGGGTCATTACCTGCGAAGACGCCGCCGAGTTGCAATTGCAACAGCCTCATGTCGTGCGTCTGGAAACGCGCCCGCCCAACCTCGAAGGATCGGGCCAGGTGACCATGCGCGACTTGGTGAAGAACTGCCTGCGGATGCGCCCGGAGCGCATCATCGTCGGCGAAGTCCGCGGCCCGGAAGCGTTCGATTTGTTGCAGGCCATGAATACCGGCCACGACGGCTCGATGGGTACGCTGCACGCCAACACGCCGCGCGAGGCGCTCTCTCGTCTCGAATCCATGATCACAATGGGCGGCTTCTCGCTGCCGGCCAAAACCATACGCGAGATTATTGTCGCTGCCGTCGATGTCGTCATCCAGGCCGCGCGCCTGCGCGATGGCTCGCGGCGCATCACCCAGATCACTGAAGTGCTGGGCTTGGAAGGCGACACCATCATCACTCAGGATCTCCTGGTTTATGAAATCCAGGGTGAGGACCAAAACGGGCGTGTGCTCGGCCGCCATCGCGGCACCGGCATCGGCCGTCCGCGTTTCTGGGAGCGCGCGCGCTATTTCGGTCTGGAGAAGGAACTCGCCCAAGCGCTCGACGAAACGGAGCAATCGTGATGGATCCTTCGCTGATCGCAGCCGTGCTCGCGTTTGTCGCTATCGGCGGCATGGGGTTCGCCGTCGCCGGCAAGGGCCAGCCGGCCGCGGCCAGCAAGCGCGTCAAGGCGATGGCGGGCGGGCGCGGCGGCGACAGACGCAAGCAACCGGTGGATTCCGCCACACTAAAACGCAAGCACACGACGCAGGAAGCGCTCAAGGAACTTGCGCAGAACGAGAAACAATCACGCAAGCGTCGGTTCTCGGTGAAAGGACTGCTCGCGCAAGCGGGCCTGAACACTCCCCCGACCACATTCTGGATTATCTCCGGAATCGTTGGCGTCGCGCTGGGGATTGCGGGGATATTTGTCCAGGGGCCGATTGGAGCGGCGATGGGCTTCTTCATCGGGTTTCTCGGCCTGCCCCGCTGGGGGCTGGGGATGATGGTCGCTGGGCGCCAGAAGAAATTCGGCAACCAGCTCGCCGACGCCATCGATGTGATCGTGCGCGGCGTAAAATCGGGGCTGCCGCTGGGGCAATGCTTGCGCATCATCGCGCAGGAGAGCCCAGAGCCGTTGCGGGCTGAGTTTCAAACGCTGTGCGACGCGCAAGCCATGGGCGTGCCACTGGATCAAAGCATGCAGCGCATGTACGACAACATGCCCTTGCCGGAGGTGAATTTCTTCAACATCGTGCTGGTGATCCAGCAGAAAACCGGCGGCAATCTTTCGGAATCGCTCGGCAACCTTTCCAGCGTGCTGCGCGCGCGCAAGCTGATGAAGGAAAAGGTGAAGGCGCTTTCCGCGGAAGCCAGCGCCTCGGCCATGATCATCGGCTCGCTGCCGGTGGTGGTGGGGTCGATGGTGTGGTTCACGCGCCCCGAGTACATCTCGATCCTGTTCACCGATCCGACGGGGCACCTCATTCTAATGGCCTGCGCGGCGCTGATGTCGACCGGCATTTTCGTTATGCAGAAGATGGTCAATTTCAAGTTCTGAAGCGAGACCGACATGGATATCGTCGAGACCATCACCGACCCCATCACGATCGCCGGCGTGCTCGCGGCCGGGGCCTGCTTTGCGACGGTGATGACGCTCGCCGCACCCATAGTCGCCGACGACCGGCTGGGCGCTCGGTTGAAGGAAGTCGCCAAGAAGCGCGAGGAATTGCGCAAGAAGAGCCGCGCCGATCTTGCTCGCGGCGGCGCCGGCCTTCAGCATAAGGACGCCAACCAGATCGCCAAGGGCCTGGTGCAGAAACTCAATCTGCAGAAGGCGCTGGCCGATGACAGCCTGGGCGACAAGCTGATCCGCGCCGGCCTGCGGGGAAATGCGGCGCAGACCATGTTTTATTTTTACCGCGCCGCGCTGCCAATCGGGTGCGGACTCGCCGCGATCCTTTATGTGCTGTTCCTGGGGCAAGAGCTCACCACGCAAATGAAACTTGCCACCATCGTCGGCGGCGTCGCCGCCGGCTTCTACGCGCCCAATCTTTACCTGCAGAACCTCGCCGGCAAACGCCGCACCAAGATCATGCAGGCGTTTCCCGACAGTCTCGACATGATCTTGATCTGCGTCGAGGCGGGCATGTCGGTGGAAATGGCGCTGGCTCGCGTGGGGCAGGAGATTGCTCCGGTGTCGGTGGAATTAGCCGAAGAGTTCGCCTTGACCACCGCTGAACTCTCCTATTTGCCAGAACGGCGCCAAGCCTATGAGAACCTAGCTCGGCGAACCAATCACCCCGGCGTGAAAGCCGTGGCGATGGCGCTGACGCAAGCGGAGAAGTACGGCACGCCGGTGGGCCAGGCGCTGCGCGTCATGGCCAAGGAAAATCGCGACATGCGTTTGGCGGAAGCCGAGAAGAAGGCTGCCTCCCTCCCCCCGAAGCTCACGGTGCCGATGATCGTGTTCTTCCTGCCAGTGCTGTTCTGCGTCATCATCGGCCCGGCCCTGATCCAGGTGAACCACATCCTGAACAAGCAATGACAAGCGTTCGGGAGCAAAGATGGGAACTCCCGGGCTAGCCGATTGAATCGGGGGCGGAGCGGCTACAGCAACGCCCAAAGATAGGCGGCAACCGCCGCCGAGCCCAGCGCGGTGCGGACCGCGTGCAGGCCGCCCCATTTGACGATGAGCGCGCGCGAGTTCGCGTCCGCCTGCTCGTTGGGCATGGCCTCGAGCTTGTGGTTGGTCGGCATGATGGCGAGCAGCGTGTAGGGCCAGTTCGCCAGGATCAGCGCCGCGCCCACGGCCCAGCGCCAATCCTGCGCTTGCCACGCCGCCCACAACCCCAGCGCCGCCGACACCACCGCCAGCGACGCCTGCATGGCGAAACCGCGTTTGTAGCTCGGCTTCCACTGCGTCAGCAGCGCGCGGTCGTCGAGCAAAAGCCGCGCCGGCTGCTCGGCGATATTGATGTAGAACGCCGCCCCGGCGAATAGCGCGGCTGTGTTGAGAGCGAGGAGCTGGATGAGCATGGGTGGGGCTTTCTGCTGAAACTCTAATGCACCGCGCCTATGCAAACGCAATGGCTGGCGCCTACACACCACCTCCCCCTCGATGGGGGAGGTGGCCGCGAAGCGGCCGGAGGGGGTGTGCACGCTGACAATGAAAGAGAAGCCTCCGAAGGCTCTGTCGGAAAGAGTCGCGGGCCTCACCCCCTCAGTCACGCTTCGCGTGACAGCTCCCCCATCGAGGGGGAGCGGGGGAGCGG
>JBEBIU010000096.1:0-10214 GCA_040080225.1 Terricaulis sp. | reverse complement strand
CCCCCAAAGAACGCTTTCTGGGGGAGGGGGAGCGACAGCGCCCGTATCTGGGACGGTGTCTGTACACGCACGCCAACGCCCCTTAGACGACCCCCGGGGCACCTGAGGGACCACATCCATGCAGCGCGCGCTTATCGTGATTGCCGCTCTGTCGCTGGCGATTGCTTGCGGGCCGTCGGTAGGGAGCGCGCAGGCGCCGCCGGCGCCGCCGAGCTTTGCTTCGTCGGGGGACGCCGCGTTCGATGCTTGGCGCGACGATTTCGCGGCGCGTGCGGTGGCGCGGGGCAGGGACCCGGCGGTGCTGGGGCGGCTGTTGACTGGCGTCACGCCGGATGCGCGCATTGTCGAGCTGGACCAGCGGCAGCCGGAATTCGTCAGCCCGGTCTGGGATTATGTCACCAACCGCGTCACCGAGCGACGCATCAACGATGGCCGCGCGCTGAAAGCCGAACTTGGCTCGCTGCTCGATCAGGTCGAAGCGCGCTACGGCGTGCCCACCGGCATCTTGCTCGGCATCTGGGGGCTGGAGAGCAATTATGGCGGCGCGGAACTCAATTACGATGCCGCCGCCGCGCTGGCGAATTTGGCGTTTGAAGGCCGCCGCCGCGCGCAGTTCGAAGGCTATCTCCTGGCGCTGACCGAGATGGTCGAGCGCGGCTTGGCCGATCAGCAGCAGCTGCGTTCTTCGTGGGCGGGCGCGCTCGGGCAGCCGCAATTTATGCCGGATGTGTATCTCACCACGGCGGTGGATTGGGACAATGACGGCCATCGCGACATTTGGAACAATCGCGGCGATGTCGCGGCCTCCATCGGCAATTATCTCGCCGACCGCGGCTGGCGTCGCGGCGAGCCGGTGTTCGACGAAGTGCAGCTGCCGGAGCGCTTCGATTACGCGCTGGCGGATGGGACCGAACGCGCAGTGAGCGACTGGGCCGCGCGCGGCGTCTCCCGCATAGATAGCCAACCCTGGGCGGCGCAGGATCGCGACCTACCCGCGCAATTGTTCCTGCCGGCCGGTGCGCGGGGCCCGGCGCTGTTGCTGCACCACAATTTCGCAGTGATCCGCCGCTACAACAATTCCGATCGCTACGCTCTTGTGGTGGCGCTGCTGGCGCGCGCGTTCGACGGTCGTGGCGGGCTCATCGCCGATTGGCCGCGCGCGGCGGGCGCGCTCAACCGCGAAGAAATTCTCGAACTACAAACATTGCTGAACGGCCTCGGCTACGATGCGGGTGCGCCCGACGGCTTGTTCGGTTCAGGCACCCGCCGCGCCGTGCGCGCGTTCCAGGCTGCGCAAAGTATTCCAGCCGATGGCTTCCCGACCCAGGCGCTGCTTGCCCAAGTGCGTATCCGCGCTGGCGTTGCCGTCGCCCCCCAGGCCCCGCCGCGGCCTTTGGCGCGCGCTGGCGTGCGGGAATTGCAGCGTCTGCTCAATCGACTCGGCTACAATGCCGGGCGCGCCGACGGCCGCATCGGTTCGCGCACCCGCAGCGCTATCCGCGCCTTCGAGCGCATGCGCGGCATGGAGGTTCGCGGGCGCGCGACGACGACGGTGCTGGAAGCCGCGCGTGACGCCGTAAGTTAGGGCGTCACCGGATCGTTCGGCGCTTCTGCGATCACCGCGTGGCGCAAACGCCGGCTGCGCCACACGAACGCAAACATCGCTGCAAGCAGGACAAGCGTGATCCAGAGCGGGGCGGTCGGGGCGATCTGCTCGTAGACGACGCCCCCGAGCAGCGGCGAGAACACAAACCCCGCACCATTGGCGGCTACGACCAGGCCGGCGGAAGCGCCTTGCTCTTCCGGGCGAACCGCAACCGATGCGCCGCCGGAAAATCCCGGCCGCGCCAGGCCGAAGCCAATGCCTTGCACCGCCTGCCCAACCAGCAGCGCGCTGAGGCTCGGCGCGATGATCTGGATGAACACGCCTAATCCAATCAGCCCCGCGCCCCATAACATCAATTGGCGCGAGGTCAGCCGGATGCGAGGCAGGATCGCCATCTGCGTCGCCAGCAGCGCGAGCGCGCTCACCATAAAGCCAGCGGCGGTGAGTTCAGCGCCTTGCTCGCCCTGCACCTGCATCCGGTCCATGGTGAAGAGGCCAAACACTTGCACCGTGATTCCAGCCACCAGCGACAGCGAGAAACCGAAGATGAGATAAGCTGAAAGGCGGGGGTCGCGCGCGAGCTTCAGCGATTGAGCGAAGCCGCCGGGATCGGCGCTGCGCATCAGCGGCAAATTTTCCTGCGCTTGCGGCGCTGCTTCCGGCAGCAATCGCCAAATCGCGTACGAGGCGCTCGCCGCGAACGCCGCCACCAGCATAATTGGAAACACCAGGCCGAGCTTGGCGGCGAGTGCGGCGCAGACCGCGGGGCCGAAGGCTTGGCCGAGCGCGAATGCTGCGGTGAGCGTCGCGAATTGCTCGGTGCGCTCGAACGGACTTGTGTGGTCGGCCACATAAGCCTGTGCGGCGGGCGAGGATGCCGATCCGAACGCGCCGAATATGGCGCGCGCCAGCATCAAGGCGGTGAAGAGCAGCGCGCCTTGTAGGAGTCCCGCCAAGCCGAGCATGACGACCGCGCCAAATGAACACATCGAGACTGCATAGGCGCCCAGTCCAATGGCGATCACCGGTTTGCGCCCCGCTGTGTCGGAAAGCCTGCCCCAATACGGGCTGGCGAACACCCAGAGGAGGGCCGATAGCGAGAAAATCCAGCCGATGCTGGAATCGGGAAGCCCTAATTTGCGCACCAGAGGCGGTGCCACCGCAAGCAGCATGGAATTCCCCGCGCCGATGATGAGCAGCGAGATGAACAACAGTTGGAACCGGGGCTTGGCGGGGGAGCTCATGTCTTTGGGTCATTTGCTAGGGGTTTGAGGGTTCAACGCCTAGCCCTGACGCGGCGCAAAACTCCGCTAACCGCAACGGCGCGTTAAGCGTGCTGGTGCATAACGCGGTCTCGGCAGAATGCCTTTGGTTAACGCGCGCTCACCATGTTTCCCCTTATCGGTCTCGCAGTTGTGTTCGGCATGGTGTTCGGCGGCTTTATGCTGGCGGGCGGCCATTTCGAGGTCATCATCGAAGCCGCGCCGATGGAATTCATGATGATCTTCGGCGCAGCCGTTGGCGCGATGATCATTTCCAATGATATGCACGGCCTGAAGCAGATCGGCGGTGGCGTAGGAATGGTGCTCTCGGGCCCCAAATGGGGCAAGAAGGACTATTCCGATTTGCTCGGCCTCTTGTTCCAGCTGACCAAGCTGATGAAGACGAAGGGCGTGGTGGCGCTGGAAGCGCATATCGAAAAGCCAGCCGAAAGCACGATATTTCAGAAATACCCTAAACTCTGCAAAGATCATTTCGTGGTCGATTTTATCTGCGACACCTTGCGCATGATGACCATGAACCTCGACGACCCCCACCAGGTCGAGGACGCCATGGAAAAGCAGATCGAGAAGCACCACCACGAGGCGTTGCACTCAGCCCACGCCTTGCAGGGCATGGCGGACGGGCTGCCGGCACTAGGGATCGTTGCGGCCGTGCTTGGCATCGTGAAGACCATGGGCGCGATCAGCGAGCCCCCGGAAATCCTGGGCCTCATGATCGGCAAGGCGCTGGTCGGCACGTTCCTAGGGGTGTTTTTGGCCTATGGCATTGTCGGTCCGCTGGCCTCGCGGCTCAACTCGATCATCGAGCACGACGCTCAATTCTATAAAATTATCCGTGATGTGCTCGTTGCACACTTGCACGGCAACGCGGCTCAGGTTTCAGTCGAGATCGGGCGCGGGTCGGTGCCGTCGGAGCTTCAACCGACCTTTGCCCAACTGGAAGAAGCGCTTGCCGCCGCCGCCGAGGCTTGACGACCTGCCTCGGCGATATGCGTATTTGCATGCCCCAATTCGCCTGGGGCGCTTGCCAATAGGGTTAATCCGGGGCATTGAGTCCGCTTCCTGCGTTGGGGGTGGACCTCGGCGCTGAGACGAGGGGTAGATCCTATGACAAAACTCAAGTTGGGCATGGCGGCTGCGGCTGCGGCTATTCTCGCCTTCGGCGTCGCGGCTTGCGGCGCTTCGGGTGATGGCGCGACCAGCGGCGAAGCGGCCTCCGGCGAAGCAGCCGGCGGCAGCGCCGAAGGCTCCATGGATGCCGGTTCTGGCGCGGAAGCTGGCGCTTCTGGCGCGGAAGCTGGCGCTTCTGGCGCGGAAGCTGGCGCTTCGGGCGCGGCTTCGGGCGCCGCTGCTGGCGGCTCGGGCACCTAAGCCTTACGGAACGAAAGTTCTGCGAACGGGCCGCCCCACAAGGGCGGCCTGTTTTGCTTTTGGCCCCTCTGGTTGGTTGTTACGTTGGCGGCGTCGCGTGCTAAAGCACGCGCCGGGGTAAGCCATGCCAAACGCAGACGTTTTTATTTCCTACCGACGCGACCAGCGCGAACAGGTGCTGATTATAGCCGATCGACTGCACGATCTCGGTGTAAGCGTCTGGTTCGACGCCCGTTTGGAGGCAGGCAGCAGCTTCGACGAGGAGATCAACCGCGAAGTGCGCTCGGCCAAGGCCGTGCTTGTGTGCTGGAGCCCGGAGGCGATGCAGAGCCGCTGGGTGCGCGCGGAAGCATCCATTGGCCTGGAACGCGACGTGCTTGTCGCGGCGTTCTTGCACCCTGCGGAACTGATGCCGCCTTATAATCTTGTACACGCTGCTAACCTCGAGGGGTGGAGCGGGGCCCACGACGATCCGCAATGGGGTCAGGTGCTCAATCGTATTGGGCGTTTGGTAGGCCGGCCCGACCTCGCCGACATCGCGCGCGCCAAGACGCTCGAAGCCAAGTGGCTCGACGCCGACGCGCGTGCGCGGGAGGATTTTCAGGCCGCAATCGCGGAAACGCGCCGACGCTTCGCCGCCATGCACCAGGCTCAGCCGGCGCTATTCGAGCAGAAACTGATTGAAATGAACGCGAGCTTTGACTCGTGGATGGCCAAGCGACGCCTCGGCGGCTCGGGTGCGCCGCCCAACCCGATGGTGCTGGCGGAGGACGAAAGCGCCGCGCTGCGGACCGAACTCAAGGCGGCGCGAGCCGAACATTCCGCCGCGCTCGCGGAACTTGAGCGTATGAAACGCTACGGTGCGCCGCGCGTGGCCACTGCGCCCGCGGCGGCGACCCAAACAGAGCGAGCGAATTGGTGGCCCGCGCTCACGCTTAGTCTGGGAGGTGTTGCTGTCGTCCTTTTGATTATGATGATGGGGCAACGGCCACAGACCGCCCCCGCTGAGGAGACCGCCCCCGCTGAGGAGGCGGCTGCGCCTGCGGCGGATATGTACGCAACCACAACAACCGAAGCGGCGCCTGCCGCGGAGGGGGCCGCTCCGGCGACTGACCCCTATTATTATGGCGCGCCTGGGGATGCAGCGGCGGCGCCGGCGGAGGCTGCGCCAGCTCCCGCTACGCACTAGCTCGCCAGGACATGTCGCGTCTGCCGCCTCGCGCTGAATTGATCTGGAGCGAGAGCGGCGAGCCGCGCGCCGCGCATTTCGACGATGTGTACTTCTCGCGCGAAGGTGGGCTCGCGGAGAGCGAGGCGGTGTTTCTCAGCGGTTGCGATATGCCGGATGCGTGGCGCGGCAAACAATCCTTCTCCATTTGCGAACTCGGTTTCGGAACCGGTCTGAACACAATCGCGACATGGCGCGCCTGGAAAAAGACACGATCTCCGCATGCGATATTGCATATCTCAAGCATCGAGGCATTCCCGGTTGCTAGAAAGGACGCCGCGCGCGCGCTCGCGCAATTCCCCGAAATTGCCGATCTGGCAGCCAAGCTGATCGAGTGCTGGCCAGTGCGCGCCTACGCGCCGCAACGGCTTTGGTTTCCTGACGACGGGTTCGCTCTGACGCTGCACATCGGCGATGCGGCGGCGATCCTCGCCGGCCTCAGCGCACAATTCGATGCGTGGTATCTCGATGGCTTCGCTCCCTCGCGCAATCCGGCGATGTGGACTGAGCATGTGTTCGCGCAGATCGCGCGCCTTTCAGCGCCTGGCGCGCGGCTCGCGACGTTCACCGTTGCGGGAAGCGTGCGCCGCGGTTTGGAAGCAGTCGGCTTTGCAGTGGAGAAGCAGCCGGGCTTCGGCGCCAAGCGGGAAAGACTGCAGGGCCGCTTCATCGGCGTCGAGCCCCCGCAACGTTGCGCGCTTTACCCTTACGCCGCGTGCAACGCCAAGCGGGTCGCCATCGTCGGTGCGGGGATCGCTGGCGCTTCTTGCGCGCAAGCGCTGGTGCGGCGGGGCGTTGAAGTTGTCGTGTTAGAGGCAGCGCCGCACCTTGGCGCCGGGGCCAGCTTCAATCCAGCGGGCCTGGTGATGCCGCGGCTCGATCGCGGCGGCGTGTTACGGGAATTTCTTCTCGCTGCTTTCCTCCACGCGGTCGCGACCTATGAACGCCTCGGCGTGTTCGAGGCGATTGGAATTGTCGAACGCGCAGCGCCCGACGCCGCCGCCGCGTTCGCCGATCTGTTGGCTGACCCGTCTTTGACTGAAGACTGGTTCGCGGCCGCAGGCGCAGGTGCGGCGCTGCACAAGCGCGCCGGTCTGGTTCGCCCGCGCGAAGCGATTGAGCTTATGTTGGCCGATGCTGAACTGCTCACGGAAGCGCCCGTGCAAGCGCTTGAACGTGTTGGCGACGCCTGGGTGCTGCGTGCGCCGGATGGCCGCGCGCGATTGAAAGCGGACGCAATCGTGCTCGCTTGCGGCGCCTCTCTCGGCGCGTTCGAGCCGGCGCGCTTTCTGCCCTTCGAGCTCTCGCGCCATTCGAGGGCGGGATTTTGTTCGGCGCCACTTTCGATGAAGTCCCGCAGAACTCCGACGAACAGCAAATAAGCCGCGACGCGCGCGCCCGCAACCTGGCGGCGCTGGCGATACTGGCGCCGGAGATTGCGGCAAGCGTTGATGCGGCGACACTGCGCTCGCGCGCGTCTCAACGCGTAACAATGCCGGATCGCGCCCCTATCGTGGGCCTCCTGCCGGACGCGGCCGCCTGGTTGGCCCAATATGGCGCGCTCGCCCATGGCCGGGCGCCGGACCTGGCTGAACCGCCGGCGCATGCCGGCGTTTACGTTATTGGCGCGCTTGGCGCCCGCGGCTTGACCCATGCGCCGCTTTTGGGCGAGCGCCTCGCCTCGGAGATGTGCGGCGAACCGCAAATTTTGCGGCAACGGGAACTCGATGCGCTACACCCGGCCCGGTTTCTGCATCGGGCGCTCAAACGAGGGTTAATCGATCGTTTGGGTTAATAGACATGGGCTTTGACGGCGCGCGCTGCGGGGGAAAAATCGAGTTTCTCGGGCTTCATTTCGACGCGCTCGATCTGGACGCGGCGCTTGACGCCGTTTCCGCACGTGCAAGCGTTGGCTTGCCGTTCGCCTACGTCGTAACGCCGAACGTCGATCATGTCGTGGGGTTTGCGCGCGAGCCCCCCCGCGCGCCGCTTTATGAGCGCGCTTGGCTTACCTTGAACGATAGCCGCGTGCTTGCCGCGTTGGCGCGCCGCGCTGGTTTGTCTTTGCCTGTGGCGACGGGCGCCGATCTGGCCGAACATTTGTTCGAGCACGTGATCGATCCCAACGAACCAATCGTGATCATCGGCGGCGACGAGCGGCGCGTGGCGGCTTTGCGCCGACGCTACGGATTGACGGCGATACGCTGGGTCCGTGTCCCCGCGAACCTCAAACACGATCCCGTCGCCATCGCGCGGGCAGCTGCCTTTGCGGCGGCGCAGCAGGCGCGCTTTACCTTTATCTGCGTCGGCGCCCCACAGCAGGAATTGGTGGCGTATGCGATAGCCCAACGCGGCGATGGGGTTGGCGTGGGGTTGTGCTGTGGCGCGGCGCTGGATTTTCTGTCCGGCTACACGCCGCGCGCGCCGCAATGGATGCGCGCTCGGGGACTGGAATGGCTCTACCGGGTCGCGCGCGAACCGGCGCGCCTTTGGCGACGCTATTTTGTCGATGGCCCCAAAGTGTTCGCGCTGTTCGCGGCATGGCGCGCCTCGATGGCGGCATGAAGCTCGGCCTGGCGTTTTTCGTCGAGCGGATAATTGCGCAGGCTGAGCGCGCCGGCAACGCACAGCACGACTGGAATGCCGACAAACATTGCCGAGAGCGCACCGAGCGCTTCCGCCGAATTGCCTGCGCCTCGGCTTGCCGCGAAACCCACTGCTTGCAACGCCACCAGGGCGAGCGGGCCGGCAGCCAGCCCGGTTTTCGAGGTCATGAGCAAAAGGCCGTAATAAAGGCCGGAGCGCCGCGATCCTGTTCTCACCTCGTCTTCGTCCACCACATCGCCCATGAGCGAGCGCGTGAGCAGCACGCATCCGCCCTGTGCGAGGCCCGCCAGCACCATGAGGCCGGCGGCAAACCCGAATTGCCCTGGCTGCGTCACCAGCAAGAGTGCGGTTGTTAGCGCCGTGTAGAGAAACGCGACTTGTAGCGCGCGGTGCTTGCCTACGCGCTGCGCCAGCATCCACCAGATCGGCACACCGACCAAGCCGGCGACGAAATAGATGGCGGCGAGCGTCTGGGCTTCGCAAACGAAACCCAAGACGTACTGAAAATAGAACAAGAATAATCCGCCCGACACGCCTTGGGCCACGCCGAGGAGAAAGTCTGGCAGCAGCACGCGGCGCGCTACCGGATTGGAAAAAACCGTGCCGATGGCCGCGCGCAGTCCCATGTGTGGCTGGGGCGGGGTTTGTGGCTCCCGCACAAACAAACATGCAACCATCACCGTCAACGGCAGCATGATCAGCAGCGCCATGCCCATGGCGTAGACCGCGACAGTGTTCGCGCCGGTGTCGCTCTGGCTCACCGTACCTGGAATGCACCCCGCCCCTTTTGCCGCTGCCGCGGCCATCACTAGCATCAATGTCTGGCCGACGAGGCTTGCAGTTTGCACCGCGCCTAGTGTGCGCGTGCGGCCGCGATAGGTGGGGATGAGCTCCCCGGACCAGCCAAGATGCGCCACCATCATAGCGGCGAAGATGAAGTACATGACGAAGATCGATGCTCCTGCCTGGATCGGGCCGGCGCCAGGCGCGAGGCCAATGAAGACAAACCAGATGGCGGCCATCAAAAAGGGCGTCGCCGCTGCTAGCCAAACCCGGCGCCGGCCCCAGCGCGTCTGCGTCCGGTCCTGCAAAGCGCCGAGCGTAGGATCAAGCACGAGATCGAACAGGCGCGCCGCAAAGAACAGCATGCCGACCACGCCCTCTTCCAAGCCGATATGCTCGATGAAATAGGGGGGCAGAAACATCACCGTCGGCAAGGTCAGCGCCAGCAGCGGCGCGGCGGGCGCAGCGAACGCCGCAAGTTCGAGCGCGCCGACGGGTTTTTCGCGCGGCTCAGAACTCATCGCGATTCTCCCGATTTATGTCCCGCGCACGATTTTCGTGAGCGGCGCCAACAGCGCATTGTTGGCGGCGATGATGGCGCCGGTCTTCATGAAGTCGCCGTCATCGATCTCGTTGGCGAAGCCGCCCGCCTCACGCACCAGCACAACGCCGGCGGCGATGTCCCATGGCGAGAGCCCGCGTTCCCAGAAGCCATCGAAACGCCCAGCCGCCACATAAGCGAGATCGAGTGCGGCGGCGCCAAAGCGGCGTACGCCCGCGCAACGTGGGATGACCCGGCTCAGCTCGGCGGCGAAACGTTCGTGTTGAGCGGCGTCATGGCCACTGAACGGCGTACCGGTGGCGAACAGAGCGTCGCGCATGTCTGCCCGCGCGGCAACGCGCAACCGGCGGTCGTTCATGTACGCGCCCTGGCCCTTCTCAGCCCAGAACAATTCGTCGCGCACCACGTTGTACACCACGCCCGCGACCAGCACGCCTTCGCGCTCGAGCCCGATCGAGACGGCGAAATGGGGAATCCCGTGCATCAGGTTCGTGGTGCCGTCTAGCGGATCGACGATCCAGCGATGGGACTTATCGGAACCCTCGACTGCACCGCGTTCCTCCATCAGGAGGCCATAGCCGGGTCGCGCCTTGGAGAGTTCCTCGAATAGAATTTTCTCGGACTTCAAATCAGCCGCGGTGACGAAATCGCTCGGCCCCTTGCGCGATACCTGAAGATTCTCCAGTTCGCCAAAATCGCGCGCCAGCACGCGCCCCGCCTTACGCGCGGCGGCGATCATCATCGTGACGGTGGGGGAAGTCTGCGCCATGGAAG
>JBEBIU010000191.1:0-2206 GCA_040080225.1 Terricaulis sp. | reverse complement strand
CGATCGGTTGTGTTTGCAGCACCGTATGCCGGCGAGGACGCCGGCGGTCCAAGTCTAGAACGTCTCCACGCCCAAGTCCCTGAATTGCTCGCCGATATGGCGGTCGAAATCGCGCGCCAAATTCATGTCTTCGCGCCCCGCATCGTCGCCTGCGCGGCGGCGTGCAATTCCTCGCCCAAACAGCGCCGTCGGGTTGCCGGCCTCCACCGCCAGCGCCGCATCGTAGCTCTCGCGCGCGCCCTCCCATTCCTGCGCGCGCAATTGCAGCAGTCCGCGGCACATCTGCGCACGTACATCGCGGGGGTCGGCTGCGGTCGCTGCGTCAGCATCGGAGCGGGCGGCGGCGACGTCTCCGTCCTTCATGAGCACGCGCGCCCAGCAGCGGCCCGCAAGCGCTGGGGTGAGTTGGGGATTGACCGCGAGCGCCGCGTTGAAGTCGGCGAGCGCGCCAGCATGATCGCTTTGCCCTTGTTTGACCCGTCCACGCCCGGCGAGCGCCAGGGCAAATTGGGAATTGGCGCGGATCGAAGCATCGTAGGCCGCCAGCGCGCCGGCTGCGTCGCTGCGTTGGGCGCGAATGTCGCCTTTCAGATAATAGGCGATGTCGGCCAGTTCGCCGCCCGCGATCAGGCGATCAACCAGCGGCTCAGCGGCGTCGAGCTGCCCGGAGCCGATCAGAATGGAGGCGCGACCGCGCACCGCGCGGAGATTTTCAGGGTCGGCCTCAAGCGCGGCTTGAAAATCGCGCAGCGCTGCAGTGACATCGCCCGCCTCCTCGCTTGCGCCGCCGCGATTGGCGAGCGCGATGGAGCGGTTCGCGACGTCCAACTTGCCGGAATCGATAAGCGCCGAGCAGGCGGCCACCTTCGCTTCGGCTTCGGCGGTTGAGCTGCCGCATACGCCGCGCTGCTGCGCCAGCGGATCCGGCGGCGAACACGCCGCTATCGAGGCAAGTGCAACCGAGATCAACATCGCCGCACGAAATTTCATCCCAACTCCCCGCTTCAACCCGGCGTCGGCTGCCCTAGACCTGGACGCGCCGTGCGCCCTATGGTGCGTCTACTTAGCAGGGAGCAACGCGTTGGCCAATCTGTTCGACCTCAGCGGGAAGACCGCCATCATTACCGGTTCGTCCAAGGGCATCGGGAAAGCGATTGCTCATCGTATGGCCGAACATGGGGCCAATGTCGTGGTTTCATCGCGCAAAGGCGATGCTTGCGTCGCTGCGGTCGAGGAGATCAACGCCGCCACCGGGCGAAACGCAGCAATCGCCATCCCCGCCAACATCGCCTCCAAGGAAGCGCTCCAGCATTTGGCCGACGAAACTCGGCGCGCCTTCGGGCGGGTCGATATCCTGGTCTGCAACGCCGCCAGCAATCCCTATTTCGGGCCGATGGAAAACATCGCCGACGAGCAATTCAGCAAAATCCTGCAGAACAACATCATCTCTAATCACTGGCTGATCGCCATGTGCGCGCCGGCAATGCGCGCGCGCAAGGACGGCGCCATCGTTATCGTGTCGTCGATTGGAGGCTTGCGCGCCTCTCCCGTTCTGGGAGCCTACGGCATCTCGAAAGCCGCCGACATGCAATTGGCGCGAAATCTGGCGATGGAGTTTGGCGGCGACAATGTCCGTGTCAACGCCATCGCGCCGGGCTTAGTGCAAACCGATTTCGCCAAGGCGCTGTGGGACAATCCGGAAATTTTGAAGACCTATACCGCGCGCTCGTGCCTTAGGCGCATTGGGCAGCCCGACGAAATAGCCGGCATGGCTGTGTTTTTGGCGTCGCCAGCGGGCGCATTCACGACCGGGCAGACATTCGTGATCGATGGTGGCCAAACCGTGGTCTGATTGGAACGACGGTGCGGCCTTCGGCAAGCTCAGGCTGACGCAGATTTGAGTTTGGTTGTGCAGGAACGGCGTCACGCTGAGCTTGTCGAAGCGCGACGGTCCGCTTGCTAGAACGCGCCGATCACCGGCTCCAATTTTTGTTTAAGCGCGAGAGCGTCGAACGGCTTGACGATTGCGGCGGCAGTCCGAGCCATCGCATGCGCGGCTTCAGTATCGTCATTGGCGATCATGACAAAGGGGGTTTGTTGCATACGCCCATCTGCGCGGACGCGCGCGAGCAATTCCATGCCAGACATCGGCGCCATTCTGGCGTCGGAGATAACAAGAGCATAATCCTTGGAGCGCAGCTTGGTC
>JBEBIU010000190.1:0-2206 GCA_040080225.1 Terricaulis sp. | reverse complement strand
ACCGTATGCCGGCGAGGGCGCCGGCGGTCCAGGTCACGCCCCCAACAATTCCAGCATCGCTTTCGCCGCCGCCGGATTGCGCTCCTTGGCGCCGGAGATGAAGTACAAAAACACGTCCCTGGATTTCTCCCAGCCGCGCGCAATATGCAGCCATTTTTTTAGCGCCGGCTTGGGATAGCCCGTCGGTTCATCGGCTTGCGTCAATTCCAACCGCGCATAGGCGAAATCGGCGGTGGGTTCGACGATCAGCGGGTGTTTTTCCGATTCCACGGTCACTACCGCAATGTTTCGCGCCCGCGCCAGGCTCATGAAATCGTCGCATGCGAAGCTCTCGTGGCGCACTTCAATGGCGTGGCGCAGTGTTCGCTTGCCAAGTTTCTCCGGCAGTAGATCGAAATAGGCGCGCATTTCGGCCTCGTCGTACTTCTTGTACGGCGCCATTTGCCAAAAAATCGGCCCGAGTTTATCTCCCAATTCGCCGACCCCGCTGCCGAAGAACCATTCGATCGATTGCGCGGCCTCGCGCAAATCCTTGCGCTGCACTGCCGCGCGCGGTGCTTTCACCGAGAACACAAAATCGCCTGGCGTCGCCGCCGCCCATTTTTTGAACGAAGCAGCGCTCTGGGTGCGATAGAACGTTGCGTTGATCTCGATCGCGGTCACCTGCCGGCTCGCGTACTCGAGCTCTTTCGCCGCGGGCACGTCCTTGGGATAGAAACTCTCGCGCCAGGGCTCATAGCTCCAGCCGCCAATGCCGACACGGATCATGGCTTCGCTCCTCAGCGTGGAAACACGCGCTCCACCAGGAATTCTCGCGCAACGCGGGTTTCAAGCCAAGCGGGCGCCGACACAATCACGGCAGCCTTGGCCGCGCGCCACACCGGTAAATCGGCGCGCTCATTGCCGGCATAGGCGAACCCGTCCGGAAACGCCGTGCGGAGCCGCGCAGCCTTGGCATGCGACTTCAGATTCACGCGCCCGTCGGAGGCGAACACGTGGTCGAACAACCCGAGATAGGCGGCAACCCCGTCCGCGGCGCGGCGGTCGAATGCCGTCGCGAGCGCCAGCACTCGGCCTTGGGCTTTCTGCGCACGCAACCAATGCAGAAATTCCTGATGATAGGGCAGCGACGCCGCGTCTATCGGATAGAGCGCTGCGAGTTTTGCCTTGGCGTATGCCCGCCCGATTGTAAGCCATTGCAGCAGCACAAACACATGCCATGGTCGCGCACCGCAAAAGCGCAGCATGGCGCGCGAAAACAGGTCGCATCGGATCAAGGTCCCGTCGAGATCGACGGCGAGTGGAACCTGCATCACCCGCCAGTGAAGTGCGGCGCGCGTTTCTCGGTGAAAGCATCGACTGCTTCCTTGTGATCGGCGGTCTCGTGCGCAAGGGCCTGAAACGCGGCGGAAAGTTCCAACACGTCGTGCAGGCGCGCATGCTTGGCTTCGCTCAGCAGGCGCTTGGCAAGTCGCACCGTGCGCGGCGGGTTGACGGCCACGCGTTCGGCCAATTTGCGCGCTTCAGCCAGCAAGTGTTCGTCAGGAACGACGCGGCTCACCAGCCCGATGCGTTGAGCTTCTTCCGCGTCGATGGTGTCGCCGGTCAGCGCCAATTCGGCCGCCTTCATGGGGCCGACAGCTTGGGTCAAAATCCACGCGCCGCCATCACCCGGGATAATGCCGACCTTGACGAAGCTCGACGCCATTTTCGCCGAAGCGCCAGCGATGCGCATATCACAAAGAATACCGATATCGAGGCCAAGCCCGATCGCATGGCCGTTGATGGCGGCGATGGTGGCGACCTCAACATCAGCCAGCGTGCGAATGATGGAATGCACGCCGCGGCGATAATTCAGCCGCGTCGCGTCCGGCGGCGATTGCGGGCCTATCCCGGTGCGCTCGCGGATCGCCTTCAGATCGCCGCCGGCGCAGAAGCTCTTGCCGGCGCCGGTAAGGATGAGCGCGCTGATTTCGGGATCGTCGTTGGCGCGCATGCACGCCGCCGCCAGCTCATGGCAATCCTGCGGCGTGGCGATGGCGTTGCGGCTCTCGGGGCGGTTTAAGGTCACGGTCGCGACGCGGCCGGATTTTTCGTAAGTAGCGAAGGTCATGGGTGGGGATTAGCGCAAGCACGCCCCTCGCACAACCGCGGCTAGCGAAGGGGCAGGAGCGCGCGGCCTCCGGCCGCGCAGGCGCTTATGGAC
>JBEBIU010000095.1:0-10482 GCA_040080225.1 Terricaulis sp. | reverse complement strand
ATGTCGGCCACCAGGCCTATCCGCACAAGATCCTCACTGGTCGGCGCGCCCGCATTCGTACATTACGCCAGGGCGGGGGCCTCTCGGGTTTCACCAAGCGCGCCGAGAGCGAGTACGACGCCTTCGGCGCCGCGCATGCCGCCACCTCCATCAGCGCCGCGCTCGGCTTCGCGGTGGCGCGCGACCGCGAGGGCAGGGACAACAACGTCATCGCCGTGATCGGCGACGGTTCGATGTCGGCGGGCATGGCCTATGAGGCGATGAACAATGCCGCGGAAACCACCAAGCGTTTGATCGTGGTGCTCAACGACAACGACATGAGCATCGCGCCGCCGGTCGGCGGCATGTCTTCGTATCTGGGGCGGCTGGCGTCGTCGAAGACCTACCGCGCCATCCGCAAGACGGCGAAGACGATCACCGAACATATGCCGGCGCCGGTGCACGACGTGGTCAAGAAGGCCGAGGAATATGCGCGCACGCTAGTGACGGGCGGCACGTTCTTCGAAGAATTGGGCTTCCATTATCTCGGGCCCTTCGATGGCCACGATCTCGATACGCTGACTTTGATCCTCAATAACGCCAAGCAATTCACCGACCGCCCGGTGTTGGTGCATGTCGTGACCAAGAAGGGCAAGGGTTATGCGCCGGCCGAAAACGCCGCCGACAAATATCATGGCGTCGCCAAGTTCAACGTTGTCACCGGCGAGCAGGCCAAGGGGCCAGCTGCGCCTTCCTACACCAAAGTGTTCGGCCAAAGCCTGATCCGCGAAGCGGAGAAGGACGAGAAAATTCTCGCCATCACAGCGGCGATGCCCTCGGGCACCGGGTTGGACTTGTTCGGCGCGCGCTTTCCAGAGCGCACCTACGATGTCGGCATCGCCGAACAGCACGCGGTGACGTTCGCCGCGGGGTTGGCGGCGGACGGCATGAAGCCGTTCGCGGCGATCTATTCTACGTTCCTGCAACGCGGCTACGACCAGGTCGTCCACGATGTGGCGATCCAGAAGCTGCCCGTGCGCTTCGCCATGGATCGTGCTGGCCTTGTCGGCGCCGACGGCCCCACGCACGCGGGCAGTTTCGATGTCGGGTATCTGGGCGCATTGCCCGGCTTCGTGCTGATGGCCGCCGCCGACGGCAACGAACTCTCACGCATGGTCGCCACCGCAGCGCAGATCGACGATTGCCCGTCGGCGTTCCGCTATCCGCGCGGCGACGCTGATGGCGTGCTCGGCGCGGACGCGCATCTGCCGCTCGAGATCGGTCGCGGGCGCCTCGTGCGCGAAGGAACCACGATTGCGCTGTTGAATTTTGGCGCGCGCATGGGCGAAGCGATCAAAGCCGCCGACAAGCTCGCCGCCATGGGGCTCTCGACTACGCTCGCTGACGCGCGCTTCGCGAAGCCCCTGGACGAGGACCTCATCCGCCGCCTCGCGCGCGAGCACGAAGTGCTGCTCACCATCGAGGAGGGCGCGCAAGGCGGCTTCGGCGCGTTCGTGCTGCATTTCCTCGCGCGCGACGGACTGCTCGATCGCGGCCTCAAAATCCGCACGCTGACGCTGCCGGACGTGTTCCAGGATCAAGATAAGCCGGAAGCGATGTACGCCGCCGCTGGGCTGGATGCGGATGCGATAGCGCTGGCGGCGACGCTCGCGCTAGGGCGCGGCGTCGCGGAGGCGCGGGCCTAGGGCGCGCGGCGAGGTATCCGGGTTGACGGGTCCCATGGTTGGTCCTACTTGGTCCAAGCATGACGATCCAAGTGAACATCGCGGAAGCGAAGGCGAAATTGTCGGCCCTGGTTGAGGCAGCACTCAGAGGCGAGGAAGTAGTGCTCGCGCGCGGCGGCGAGCCGGTGGCGCGGATCGTCTCGCTGTCTCCAGCGTCGGCGCGCCGTCCCAACCTGCTGGCGCAGTTGGGTTATCCGGACGTCGATGAGGCCTCGTTCGATCCTGAGCCAGAAATCGCCGCCGCCATCGCCACGCCCTTGGAGCCAGGCCAGCGCCGATGAGCGGGCTATTGTTGGATACCCATGCGCTGATCTGGTGGTCGGCGCGAAGTCCGAGATTGTCGGCGGCGGCACGTGAGGCGATAGCCAGCCACACCGGCGCGGTCTGGGTCAGCGCAGCTTCAATTTATGAAGCCGACTACAAGGCGCGGGTTGGGCGCATACCGCCGTTACCGGTTCCCGCAATCGACATTGTACGCGCCGAGGGTTTCCTAAGCCTGCCAATCACCGACATGGACGCAGCGCAAGCGGCCGGGTTCGCCCTTGCGCACGCAGACCCGTTCGACCGCCTGATTGCCGCGCAATCCCAAACAAACGACATGATCGTCGCCACCAAGGATGCAGAAATCGCCGCGATGGGCGCGCGAGTGATCTGGTGATTGACTTAGCGGCTCCGCTCCCGAAGGAGCGCCGGCTTCCAGCCGGCTCTTGTTTTGTTTAAGAAGGCGCCCTTGCATCTCTTCATCAGCCACTCGACCAAGGACGGCGCCAGCGAAGCGCAGGCTTTGGCGGCCGCGCTTGAGCAAGCGGGCCATCGCTGCTGGATCGCGCCGCGCGATGTGAAGGCGGGCGTGCCGTATCCGGGGCAGATCGTGAGCGCGATTGAGAACGCAGCGGGTCTGGTGCTGCTGGTGACGCCGGGCGCCAACGAAAGCCCCGACGTGCTGCAAGAGGTGCAACTCGCCTCCAATGCGCGCAAAACCATCGCGCCGGTAATGCTGCGCGCCACCGCGCCCGCGCCGGACCTGCGATACTATATCGGCGTGCGCCACCAGATCGCTTGGGCGGAAGCGGGGAGCGTGGCGGCGGCTTTGCTGGCGACGTTTGGCGCGGGCGCCTCTGTCGCAGCGCCGGTTGCCAGCCGGCAGGGAGCCGCCGAAACCGCCGAGGAACAGCGCCGCCGCACGCCTGGCGCGGAATGGCGCGAGGGGGAAGACTTTCCGCTGCTGGTGACGATCCCGGCGGGCAAGTTCACGATGGGCTCGCCGCCGAGCGACCAGTGGCGCAACGAAAACGAGGGCCCGCAGCGTGAGGTGAGTATCCGAGAGTCGTTCGCGCTGAGCAAATATCCGGTGACGGTGGACGAGTTCGCCGCCTTCGTCGCCGAGACGCACCATGACACCGGGCCGAGCGCTTACATCTGGAACGGCACGGAGTGGAAGGACACGCCGGGTAAGGGCTGGCGCGATCCTGGCTTTGCTCAAACCGGACGCGATCCCGTGTGCTGTGTAAGCTGGAAGGATGCGCAGGCGTATCTCGCATGGCTGAATGAACAATTGAACCGCGCGTCTTCAGACGCGCAAGCAGGCCTGATGGCCCGCGGTCCAGGCGGTCCATATCGGCTGCCTACCGAAGCAGAATGGGAATATGCCTGCCGCGCCGGTAGCACAAAGCGCTGGAGCTTCAGCGATGACGAAATCCAGTTCGGGACCCATGCTTGGTTCTCAGGCAATTCGGGAGGCAAGACCCATCCCGTGGGCGAGAAGTCTGCAAATCGTTTCGGCTTGCACGACATGCACGGCAACGTTTGGGAATGGGTGCAGGACGGGTATGCGCAGAATTATGCTGGTCTGCCGACCGATGGTTCGGCAAACGAACCGAAAAACTCGCGTCGTGTTATCCGCGGTGGGGGGTGGGGCGACGGTCCGCAGAAGTTGCGTTCCGCGGACCGCGTCAAGTACTCGCCGGCGTACCGGGGCAGCGATCTCGGGTTCCGGCCAGCGCGGACTTTTTCGACATAGCGGAAGGAAGCTCCACGCTTAGAGCGGTGTCGGAGATGGCCAAGCCAGCGGGTTTCGAATGGGACGACGCCAAGGAGCGCGACAACCAGCGCAAGCATGGTTTCGCCTTCGCCGAGGCGGCGTCCCTGTTTGCGGCCACCGAGGGGATCGAGGACATCGACGATCGCTTCGATTATGGTGAAGAGCGGTTGATCGCCTTTGGACCTGTGGCGCATCATCTCTCTGCGGAAAGCCAATGCCGAAGAAGTCCAAAGATACCGAGAAGCGCTCGCCCCCTAAGACCGACTGGGCGCGGGTTAGGGCAATAACCGACGAAGAGGTAACGGAGGCGGCCAAGGCCGATCCCGATGCCCAACCGGTGTCGGCCGAGTGGTTTGCGCGCGCGGCTCAACGGCGTGCAGCGCGGAAGACGGCGGCGGAATAGGCGCGCAGCGCCCGCCGGTTGGGGGCGCGCCGAGTTGACATTGCTCCCGCCTTTCCCCAAAAACCCCGCTTTCCGCCGGGCCCTGCGTCCGCGCGGGCATGCTGGGTGACGGGCGGACCGCCAGGGTAGTCGCGGCTTCATTTGTGAAACCGCCGGGCCCCGTCAGAGTGAAAGAAAGGGCGCGCGCGCCCATGACCAAGCGTATCCAAGCCAAATACAAATCCAACCGCCGTTTTGGTCAGAACCTCTGGGGTCGGCCGAAATCCCCGGTCAACAAGCGCCAATATGGCCCGGGCCAGCACGGTCAGCGCCGTAAGGGCAAGACCTCCGATTTCGGCCTGCAGCTCGTCGCCAAGCAGAAGCTGCGCATGTATTACGGCAACATCACCGAAAAGCAGTTCCGCAAAACCTACGAGGAAGCCGCGCGCCGCAAGGGCAACACGGCGGAGAACCTGATCGGTTTGTTGGAGAGCCGGCTCGACGCGGTGGTCTATCGCTGCAAATTCGCGCCGACGGTGTTTTCCTCGCGCCAATTCGTGAACCACGGCCACGTCAAGGTGAACGGCAAGCGCGTCACCATCCCGTCTTTCCTGGTGAAGGCCGGCGATTTGATCGAGGTGCGCGACAAAGCCAAGTCGATGGCGATCGTGCTCGAAGCGCTGCAAAGCGGCGAGCGCGACATCCCCGATTATCTCGAGGTCGATCCCAAGGCGATGGCCGCCCGCTACGCTCGCGTGCCGACGCTCTCCGACGTGCCCTATCCGGTGCAGATGGAGCCGAATTTGGTGGTCGAGTATTACGCGAGCTGACGCGGCGGCGCGCCTTCAGCCCGCTGGCGCGCCGATCATTTCCACCAGCGAGCCGCCAACGGAGATGGCGATCTGGGGGAACACGTCGGCGAAATAGGGATCGACGCCGCTATAGAGCGGATTGGCGGGGCTGAGCGGGCCGACGCGGATGTCCACCGCCCAGGGCGCAGCGTGCTGCGCCGCGGCGCGCACCAATTGCGGCAGGAACGGCAGATTGGCGCCGCCGCCGGCGAGCACGATGTCGAACGGGCGCGCGTGCAGGCGCCGCGCGCGTTCGGCGACGATCGCCAAGCTCTTGGCGATGGTGTTGCCGAGCGCGTTCAAAAACGCCTTGACCTGCTGGTCCTCGTTGAAATCGCTGGCGCGGATGGAGGAGGTGCGCCAGCCGTCCTTGAAGGTGATGCGGCCGTGGGTGAAGAACTCCTGCTTCAGTTCGCGCGCGGCCAAGCGCGCCGTACGCAGGAACCGCGCCTGATCTTCCTTGTCGATAATACCGCGCTTTTTGGCGAGCAGATTGATAATGAGCCGGTCGATCTCGTCGCCCGCAAGCCCGCTGCACTGGCGCGCTTCCTTGATCTCGCCCAACGCGGGGGGATCGGCGCGGTCGTCGAACTCGAACGCGGCGATGTCGGTGGTGCCGGCGCCAATATCGATCACCATGACGACGCGCGTGGGCTCGTTGGTGTAGGCAAGCGCAGTCGCCGCCGCCGCATGGGGCTCGAACACGCCAGTTTCCAGCCGTCCATTGCCAGGGTTAGCCCGCGCGCGGTCGAGCGCGTCGCGGCATTGGGCGATGGAGGTGCCTTCCGCCGCCAGCAACAGCCGCCCGAGCTTGAGCGAAACCGCAGCCGCCTCGTTGAAGATGCCCTCGAACACGCGGTCGCGTCCGTCGCCGGCGCGCCACACCGGGCTGGTGTAGCGCCGACGCGCGCGCCCGACGCCGATCGGCAAATCGCCCATGCGGGTGAGCGCTTCGGTGATCAATTGGTCAAGGTAGGCGAGGTAAAGCACTAGCGCATCGCGCTGCCGGAAGGTGCCGGTGGGATCTGCCGAGGGCCGAATGCGCGTGGCTAGCGCGGCCTCCACGTCTTGTGCGCCCAGCACCGTCTTGAACGAGAGTAGCGGATCGCCGCCGCCTTCAAGGGCGCCGTGCGCGCGCCGCAGCGCGTTGGGGCCGAAATGAAGGCGGCCGCTGTCAACGAATAGAACCGATGGCGAAAACAACGTGTGATCGGCGCCCGACACCGCGCCGATGGGAATCGGGCGGACGCCCGCTTCCAGCGGCATTGCGGGGTCAAGGCACAGGCACGCCTTCGAAACCGCCGTGCCGAAATCGATGCAAATTCGCGCCCGTGGGGCCAGTTCGCCTGCGTCCGCCATGAATTCGCCAGCCTAACAGACTTGGAAGAGGGCGTTCAGCTTTGGAGCGGTTTCAAGACGCGTGCAACGCGAGCCGGCCGCTTTCGCCCTGATTTGCGCTCATAAATTGCAGTGGAATAAGCAAATATTTACCTTGCGGTAAGATTCTGAGCGCGCATCAGCTTGATTCGTTGGCGACGTCGTCGGCGACCAAAAAGTGACCGTGTAACACAGCGATCGGTTCGCTGCGGCGATGTTGCCAAGCCTCTGCCTGCACATTCGCGATTCGACGCCCGATCTTGATCACGCGCGCGCGCGCATAGGTCTCGACCGGGCGCCCCGACCGCAGAAAATCGATGCCGATGTCGATGGTTTTCGAGAAATGCTCGCTCTTGCTTGTGATCGCCAATTGCGTCAGCGCGGTGAGCTCCATCAGCGCGCCGACGACGCCGCCATGCAGCGCCGGCAGCAACGGATTTCCAACCAGGTGTTCGCCGTAGGGTAACGAAAGGGTGAGTTCGTCGCCCTTGAGTTCAGCGCTCACACCGAGAAACCCTGCATAGGGGATCCGCGCGAGCGCGGCGGCAAGGCGCGCGTGGGTTTCGCTCATTGCTCAGGCCGGGACAGCTTCAAGGCTTGTTCCCTCGCAGATTGGCGCCGATCCGACGTCCCGAATTGGAATTGACCATGAACGCCGATGCAGCGTGTGCGATGGCGTTCTCCGGCGCGTCTTCAAATGCGATTGCGCGCACGAAAGCGACGTTCTTGCCGATTTTGTAGCAATGGGCTTCAGCGAACACGTCCCGCCCGGCTGCTGCTGGGCGCATATAGTCGATGCGCAGATCAATGGTGGCCACCACCGCGGGCTCGCGCATCGCCACCACAGCGGCCATGCCGCAGACTTGGTCAAGAAGAGTCGTGATCACGCCGCCCGCGAAAATCCCGGATTCCGGATCGCCCGCCAGTTGCGCGCGGTAGGGGATGCGGCCGAGTACTTTGCCGTTATCGATCCGCACTAGTTCAAGCCCCAAAGCGCGACCCTGCGGCGTCCATTGCATCATCGTGCGCACGCGCTCGAACACGTCGTCGCCTGCGCCGTAGAGAGGCGGCCCTGCTGCCATAGGGCGCTCTAAACTGCGCAAGAAATTGACGCAATGTCATTTTCGTGCGCAATGGCCGCTTCTGGAGGCCGGAGCACGGATGAGCGACGCGGCGATTGCGGATCCGGTTGGAAAGCGGGAGCGGACCAAGGTCGCCAACAGGCAGGCGATCCTGGCGGCGGCGCGGCGCGTGTTCGCCCAATTGGGCTATGAGGCCGCCACCGTTCGCGACATTATCCGCGGCACCGATCTCGCTTCAGGCACGTTCTACAATTACTTCCGGTCGAAAGAAGAGGTGTTCGAGGCGTTGGCCGACGACGGCGCCCGCCGCTTCAAACCGCTGCTGCGTGCTGCACGCGAGCGCGCGCGAAGTTTTACCGAGTATCTGAACGGCGCACTTCACGCCTATTTTCAGTTCATCGTAGAAGACAATGCTCTGGAGGGCCGCCCAATCGAGGAACGCCGCCCCCATGTTCGGCTCGATACGCCGGAGATGATCGCGGTGTACCAGGAGGTGCGGCAGGGGCTGGAGGACGCCATCGCCCGCGGCGCGGCGCCCAAGGTGGACGCCGACTACCTCGCCTGCGCCTGCATCGGCATCGCGCAGGAGGTAGGCTCGGCGATGCTGCGGCGAACGCCGGCCGACATCGGCGCCGCCGCTGAGTTCGCGGCTGGCCTTATCCTTAAGGGCCTTGAAGGCGCTCCACGCAAAAGTTGAAGGGAAGGCAAATCGTGTCCTGGTTGCGCAAAGCGCTCGTGCATTTGGCGTTGATGCGGCCCGACGCCGCTCTGATCAAGGCGTCTGGTGGCGCACCGCGCACCGTCCGTGGAATGACGCTGGATGCCCGCTTTCAGTTCCTGGAAGCCGCGGCGCGCAAGCGCGGTGTTGATTGGGGCACGGTCACGCCTGCGATGCTGCGCGCGCAAGCGGACGCGGGCGCGGCGCTTTTCGGCGGCGCATCGGCGCCTGGCGTGCGCGACCAGCGCGTCTATATCACCGGGCGAAGCCATTCAGTGCCGGCGCGGCTCTATCTGCCGCATGTACGCGACAACAACGCCGCGATCTTGGTGTACTATCATTTCGGCGGCGGCGTGATCGGTTCGCTGGAATCGTGTCATCGTTTGTGCGGGCTGATCGCACGCGAGGCTGGCGCGCCGGTGCTGTCGGTGGATTATCGCCTCGCGCCCGAACACAAATTCCCCGCAGGCCTGGAAGATGCGTTATCGGCCTACAATTGGGCTTACGATCACGCCTCCCGTTACGGCGCGCCGGCCAAGAAGGCTGCGGTAGGCGGCGATTCGATGGGCGGAAATTTCGCCGCGGTGGTGGCGCAGGAAATGCGCAAGCAGCGTCCGCCGACGCTGCAACTCCTGATCTATCCTGGCGTCGATTTCGTCAGCGATACGCCCTCGATGCACGATTTTGCTGACGCTTTCCCGCTGACGGCCGAGACGGTCGAGCATTACATGAAACATTATTTGCCCGCTGGCGCGGACCCCAGTCAGCCTCGGCTTTCGCCCGGGCGCGTGCAGGATTTGCATGGGCTTGCGCCAGCGCTGATCTACACGGCCGGATTCGACATGTTGCTCGACCAGGGCGCGGCCTATGCCGAGCGCTTGCGCGAAGCAGGCGTGCGCACGAGCTATTTGTGCTTCGAATCCCTGCCGCACGCTTTTGTTGCGTTCCCAAGTGTCGCCCCGGCCGCGGAGGCCGCGCTTAAGCGTATCGCGCGCGAAACCGCGCTTGCGCTCAAAGGGCGGAAATAGGAATCGAGTCCAACGCCTAGCGCACTTTGAGGCTCGCACCGGCAGTCGCACGGCGCCGGCGTCGCGTTTCGACAGGCTCAACGTGACGCCATTCTGCGTCAACCTGACGCCACTCTGCGTCAGCCTGAGCTTGTCGAAGGCCGCACTATGGAGTGCACCGGATTTTCTGGACGACGGTCTAGCGCTACGCCGCGCTGGCGGGGCGAAGCTTTTTGTCGATCATGCGCTTGAGGCTCTGGGCGACTTTGTCGCGCGCCTCGCCCATGGCGTGGGGCAGGCTGGCGAGCTGGTGCAGCGCCGCTACGTGCGTGCGCACGACTTCTGGATCTAGTCTCTCGGTGGCGCCCTGCGCCTGAATGTAGCGCGCCATCTCCTTGGCCCCCAACACGAGGCAAGCATCGCCGATCTGTTCGGCTGCATCCACAAGCGCCTGCACCGCCTTGTAGACGGCGCGCGCGGCGTTGGCGTCGCCGGCTATGAGTTGATCGATCACGGCGGCGAGCGCAGCTACCCGGGCGCGGGCGATCTCTGCCTTGAGATCGAGCACGTCCTCGTCGCCATCGACCTTCGACACCGGAGTGACATCGTCGAGCCGGCGCCAGGGTCCTTGAAAGCCGGTGACGGCGCGCCGGCGCCGGCATGGGCCGACATAAGTCGCGGTCGCGATGAAGGGCTGCGGCTTGGCCACCGCCTTACGCACGTGCTTTGACAGCAGCAGCGCTGAAATTGGCTTGCGCATGTAGCCGCTGAATCCGGCCTCGCGGGCGGCCTCGACCTCGGCTTGCGCGCCCCTCGCGGTAAGCATGAAAATCGGCGTTGCGCGATCGGGCGCTTCGTCGCTCATGCGCACCCGGCGCACAAAGTCGAGGCTGGCGCCGCCGGCGACCCACTCGACCAGCACGACGTTGGGGTTTTCTTTCAGCAGCACCTCCCAAGCGTCGGCGGTGGTGGCGACGCCGAGCGCGCGCCCAAACCCCATGCCGCGCAATTGCTCGATCGAGATGCGGCGCGAATAGGCGTTCTCGTCGATGACGAGCGCGACCATGCCGGATGGGTCGAACTCATCCCCATGCATGGCGTGCGTCTCCCCCGGAAAGGCGGCATTCTTAACAGGGATTGATTAGCAAGCCTTGAACCGAGCTGATGTGATTCTTAACAAAGTGTGGCCGCGCTGGTTTTGACGTCAGTGTCCAGCCCGCCAACACCGGCGCCCGCGACTAAAGCATCGTGGGCAAGATCGGACGCACTTGCTCCGCGCACGCGCCGTAAACATGGACCG
>JBEBIU010000094.1:0-11082 GCA_040080225.1 Terricaulis sp. | reverse complement strand
CCCCCGCCCCGACTCCGGGCGGGAACCGGTGATTGCTTCACGAAATCTTAGCAGCGGCAGGTCGATATGAGCCGGAAGGGCGCAGCAAGCCGTTCGCCCGACGTTGAGCCCGCGCATAGCGGCCTGGGCGTCGTTTCGATCGGCAAATCCTATCGCGGCCGCCGCGTGGTTAAGGACGTTTCACTGTTCCTCAATCGCGGCGAGGTCGTCGGCCTGCTGGGCCCCAACGGAGCAGGCAAAACTACCTGCTTCTATATGATCACGGGGCTCGTGCGCGTGGACCAGGGACAGATCCTCCTCGACGGACAGGACGTCACCACGCTGCCAATGTACCAGCGCGCAAGGCTGGGCGTCGGCTATCTGCCGCAGGAGCCGTCGATTTTCCGTGGTCTCACCGTCGAGCAGAACGTGGAATCTGTTGTCGAACTGGTAGAGCGCAGCCCCGCCAAAAGGCGCGAGGCCGTCGATGGACTGCTCGCTGAATTGCGGGTGGACCATCTGAAGGACTCGCCCGCTTCCGCCCTCTCGGGCGGCGAACGGCGTCGGGTCGAGATCGCGCGCGCGCTGGCGACACGGCCCTCGTTCATGCTGCTCGACGAACCTTTCGCCGGCATCGATCCACTCGCCATCAACGACATCCGAGAGCTTATCTTGTTCCTCAAGGGACGCGGCCTTGGCATTCTGATCACCGACCACAATGTGCGCGAAACGCTGCAGATCGTGGACCGGGCTTCGATCATGTTCGATGGCGAAGTGATGTTCGAGGGAACGCCTGAAGAGGTGCGTTCCTCCAAGGTCGTGCGCGAAAGGTATCTCGGCGACACCTTCAGCTAGCCCGGGGACCGCGCATGGCGATGATCCCCCGCTTAGAGATGCGCCAGGGCCAGGCCCTGGTGATGACCCCGCAATTGCAGCAGGCGATCAAGCTGCTGCAGCTTTCCAACGTCGATCTGCAGGAATTCGTCGAGGCCGAACTTGAACGAAATCCCCTGCTGGAGCGCGAGGAAGGCTCCGCGGAAGCGGCCAAGCCCGCAGCGGAAGCTGGCGACGCGCAGGCGCTCGATTTCGATTCGGGCGTCGCGCCGCAAGAGGCCGCGCTCGATGTCTCGGTGGCCGATATCGCGCCCGATCTGAGCCAGAGCGAATTGGCGGAGGCGGGCGCCGCGCCGTTGACCGATTGGTCGAAAGCTTCTTCGGGCAAAAGCTTCGACGATCTCCCCGGCCTGGAAGAAACGCTTGCGAGCGATGTGTCGCTCGCCGAGCATCTCGATGCGCAGCTCACGGAAGCGGGCGTCAGCGCGATCGAGCGCATGATCGGCGCGGCTTTGATCGATGCGGTCGATGATTGGGGCTATATGCGCGGCGACGTGCGCGAGATCGGCCGCCAGCTCGGCGCCGAGGAACCCGACGTGCTGCGCGTGCTGACCCTGATGCAAGGCTTCGAGCCGACCGGGGTGATGGCGCGCGACATCCCCGAATGCCTGCCGCTGCAATTGAAGGAGCGCGAGCGCTTCGATCCGGCGATGGAGAAGCTGATCCAGAATTTGGATCTGCTGGCGAAGAGCCAGATGGAGCGCTTGCAGCTGATCTGTGGCGTCGATCGCGAAGATTTGATCGACATGATCGCCGAAGTGCGGGCCCTGACGCCGAAGCCCGGCGCGGGTTTCGGCGGCGGTGCGGTGCAGAGCGTCGCGCCGGATGTTTATGTGCGGCTCGGGCAGGACGGGACCTGGCATGTCGAACTCAATGCCGACACCATGCCGCGCGTGCTGATGAACCAGCGTTATTACGCCACGGTGTCGAAAGGCGCGGTGCGCGACGCCGACAAACTGTTCTTGAGCGAATGCGCGGCCAATGCGTCATGGTTGGTCAAAAGCCTCGACCAGCGCGCACGCACGATCCTGAAAGTCGCGCGAGAGATAGTCCGTCAGCAGGACGGCTTCTTCGTGCACGGCGTTTCGCAGCTGCGGCCGCTGAATTTGAAAACCGTGGCGGCGGCGATCGAGATGCACGAAAGCACGGTGAGCCGCGTTACCTCGAACAAATATCTCTCCTGCGCGCGCGGGCTGTTCGAGCTGAAATATTTCTTCACCGCCTCGATCAATGCCGCCGACGGCGGGGAATCTCACTCCGCCGAAGCCGTGCGCCACCAGATCAAGGGCCTGATCGAAAGCGAAGCGCCCACGGAAATCCTCAGCGACGACCGCATCGTGGAAATCTTGCTGGAACAAGGCGTCGATATCGCGCGGAGAACCGTGGCGAAATATCGCGAGAGCTTGCGAATCCCGAGTTCAGTGGAGCGGAAGCGGAAGCTGGCTAGCGGGATTTAGCGGGAGCTATTCGCCGTGGGCAGACATTAGACTTTGCTGTTCTATAATCAGTCGCGCCGTCGTGCCGTCCTCCAAAGCGCACCAATCAAGAATCCGGCTATCGCCCAAAAAGGCGCTGAGTAAGTGGGTAAATCGATTGCGATGTGAGTTTGCGGCGCAAGGTAGAACAGCCATTCCGGCAGGTTCATGCGCGGCCATGCACTGCTGTGCATCTCGACCCGAAAGCCAAGGAGCAGCGCAACGCACGCGCCCACCATGCCACTAGCGATCCAGCGAAACCTATCCACGCCGCCCCCAAACTAATCCGGTGATTATCATGGTACACTGGGTTCAGGGCAACGTCCGCTCCGGGCCAAAAGCAGATTTCCGCGCCGCCATCATTCTGGAGCGACGGAGCCGAACCCGGAGTCCAAGGGTGGTAGAGCGCGGCGCTTGCCCCTGGGTCCCGGGTCACGCTCCCGTGCCCGGGATGACGGCGGCTTTTATGCTTCAACACGATGCGCCCATCCCTCCGTCGCCAGCATCACCGTTTTCGGAATCACCTTCTCCCCGCTGAGATAGTACGCGATCATGCGCCGCGAGAGGCCGAGCGCTTGGGCGGCGGCTTCTTGGGTCAGGCCGTGCTCGTCCATCCAGGCACGGAAATCGGCGACGCGCATGGCTTCGCCTGCTTGTTCGTCGGCCCAGCGTCGCAATTGTTCCGCGCCGAAATCCACGCCGCATGGCCATTCCAGAGACCACTTGTCCCGGCTCAGCTTAACGCGCGCGAATTCGGCCTTCTGCTTCAGCGGCGCAAGCGCCTTGTGCGCGGCGATCGGCGCCGAAAGATCGACGGGCGCGACAAGCCCGTCGTCCCAGCGCATTTCCAGGCGCTTGTCGCCCGCAACCGCGACACTTGTAATTTTTCCAATCATGATCCGCTCAACTCATTCCACTTGGTGCGCAGCAATTCGCGGTTCGCCGCCGCCCATTCCAAGGCCTCGCGCAGATCGACGCGCCCGCTAACCGCGATCACATCCAGCGTCTCAATCGAAACCTGCGCCGCGCCAATACGTCCGAGCACATGAAAGTGCGGCGGGTTGTGGTCGGCGAAGAACATCGCGATCTCGCTGCTTGAAAATCGCGCCAGCCTTGGCATGGGCCCTTCCTAGCATATGTGCAATTATTGCACAATACCAAATCCGCCCTCACCCCCGCGCCTGCGCCAATATCCGCTCCGCCTGCTTCAGATGCGGAGCGTCCAGCATTTTGCCGTCGAGCGACAAGGCGCCGGCGCCGGGGTTTGCCGCGAACAGATCGACGATGCGCTGCGCATGTTCGATCTCCGCCGCCGAGGGCGTGAAGCATTCGTTGATCGCCGCCACCTGCGCCGGATGGATCGCGAGCCGCCCCGTGAACCCTTCCGCGCGCGCGGCGCGCGAGGAGGCGCGCAAGCCTTCTTGGTCGCGAAAATCAGCGTGCAGGGTTTCGATCGCGTGCACCCCACACGCGTGAGCGGCGAGCAGGGTCATGGAGCGCGCCATGCGATAGGTGAACGCCCATTGGCCGTCAGAGTCGCGATTGCCGCTGGCGCGGAGCGCAGCCGAGAGATCCTCCGCGCCCCAGGTGAGCCCGAGCAAGCGCGGCAGTTTGGAATTGGCGAATTGGTTGAGCTGGAGCGTTGCGGCCGGAGTTTCAGTGGCCACGGGAAGGATGGCGATTGAACCGGGCGCAAGGCCCGCTTGCGCTTCAGCTTGATCGAGCATTTGCGCGAGGCGCAACACATCCTGCGGCCCGTCGATCTTCGGCAGCACCACCCCGTCGGGCGCGCCCGCAACGATGGCGGAAAGGTCGGCCTGCGCGTCGCTCGTATCCAGCGGGTTGATCCGCACCCAGAGTCGGCTTGTGCGGCTCTCGCGCGGGCGCGCGGCCAGATACTCCGCGACTAGGACGCGCGCCGCCGGCCTCCGCGCCGCCGCTACTGAATCTTCCAAATCCAAAATCAGCGCGTCGGCGCCAGTGTCGTCGCCCTTGGCGAGCTTCTTGTCGCTGTCGCCCGGGATGAACAAGAGCGAGCGCAGCGGCGCGTTCACGGCGCAGGCTTCCTGCGTTGCAGGCCCGAGCGTTTGCACGAGCCCACCAATTCGTCGTGCTGGTTGTAGGCTTTGTGCAGGAAAGTGACGATCCCCGCCTCCGGCCGCGACTTTGAATCGCGCAGCTCGATCACCTCGGTGACGACGCGCACGGTGTCGCCGTGAAACAAGGGCTTGGGAAACCGCACCTCGTCCCAGCCGAGATTGGCGATCGCGGTGCCGAGCGTGGTGTCGCCAACGGAAATGCCCACCATCAGCCCCAGCGTGAAAGCGCTGTTGACGATGCGCCGCCCATACTCGGTGCCCTTCATGTATTCTTCGTCGAGATGCAATTGCGCTGGATTGTGCGTCATGGCGGAGAACAGCAGATTGTCGGTTTCCGTCACCGTGCGGCGGATCGGGTGCTCGAACACCTGGCCGATCTTGAGTTCGTCGAACCACAATCCAGGCATGGAAACGATCCCTGCGCAGTTACACGATTTTGTTACACGGCAACCGTAAGCTATTGAACAAACACAGAAAATATGGTGGAGCCGAGCGGGATCGAACCGCTGACCTCGTGAATGCCATTCACGCGCTCTCCCAACTGAGCTACGGCCCCATCTCTTGTCGCTGCCGCGACCGGTGGTTTGGGAAGGCGGGAAGCTAGTCCCCGCCCCGATCGAGTTCAAGCAGCGTTAGCGCGACGCGTCGTCGTCGTCCTTGCTGGGGAGTTCGCCGATTTCGTCTTCGGGGAATTCTTCCTCGTCTTCGAGCAGCGGCACCGAATCGTCGTCGGCGGTTTCGTCGGCCAAATCGGCCTCCCCTTCGGAGAAACCCTCGGGAATTTCGTCGCCCCCAGCCACCGGCGCCACGTCGTCTTCCTCTTCCACCAAGGGCTCGGCCTCCGCCTCGACGTCAACCTCGGGCGTAACCTCGGCCTCCTCTTCCTCCTCCTCGTCGCCCGTGCGCTTGGCCTTGGCGCCAACCGCCTCCTCATCGTCCTCGTAGGAATCATTGGCGGAGACACGCGCGCGCGACCGCCGGCTACGGACGCTTTCCTCGGCCGGATCGAAGCTGGTGGTGCATTTAGGGCACGTCGCGGGCCGGCGACGCAGATCGTAGAATTTCGCCCCGCAATTCGGGCAAGCTTGCTTTTCGCCCAAATCGGTTTTGCCCAAGCCACTCTCCTTGCGTCGTGCGCCTGACCGGGCGCGGGGCGCTCGCTTGCCACTATCGGCGGCGGCTGTCAAAATCTTTGTCGCGGGCGCGCTCGTGCCCCCGCAAAACGAGTTTCCCAATGCGCCTTCGGGCTAGAAACGCCGGGCCTCTCCGCGGAATCGCTCGTCCCCCCGGCGACAAGTCGATCTCCCATCGTGCGCTGATCCTCGGGGCTATGGCGCAGGGGCATACGCCGATCCAGGGCTTGCTCGACGCCGAAGACGTGCTGCGCACTGCCGAGGCGGTAAGGCTGTTCGGCGCCGAGGCGCATCTGATTGGCGACGGGTCCTGGCTGGTCACCGGCTCGGGCGCCTGGCGCCAGCCCGGCGAAAGCATCGATTGCGGCAATTCAGGCACCGCAGCGCGCATCCTCATGGGAGCGGCCGCGGGCTACAAAGTGAGCGCGCGCTTTGACGGCGATTCCTCGTTGCGGCGCCGGCCGATGAACCGGGTGATTGCTCCGCTCACACAGATGGGGGCGCGCTTCGACGCTGGGCGCACGACTTTGCCGTTGGTGCTCCACGGCGGCAAGCTTCACGGCATCACCTATCGCTCCCCGGTGTCTTCGGCGCAGGTGAAGTCGGCGGTGCTGCTCGCGGGAATCAATGCCGAGGGCGAGACTATCCTGTACGAACCGGAGCGCTCGCGCGATCACACCGAGCGCATGCTGAAAGTGTTCGGCGCCGATATTGACGAAACGCTCGTCGATGGCGCGCCTTGCCCGCGCGTGCGCCCCTGCGCGCTGACCGGTGCGCCGATTTATGTGCCTGCCGATCCCTCCTCGGCCGCGTTCGCGGCGGCGGCGGCGGCGATCGTACCCAAATCCGAAGTGCGCATCGATGACGTGCTGGTCAATCCGCTGCGGCTTGGGTTCTTCGAGACGCTCGTGGAGATGAACGCGTCGCTGAGCTACGAACAGGAGCGCGATCCGATCGGCGAGCCGATTGCGGCAATTACTGTACGCACGAGCAAACTGCGCGGCGCAGCGCCGCCGGCAAAACGCTCGCCCTCGATGATCGACGAATTCCCCATCCTCGCGGTGACCGCGGCGTTCGCCGAGGGCGAGACGCGCGTGGTCGGCGCCGCCGAATTGCGGGTCAAGGAAAGCGACCGCATCACGCTCATGGTGGAAGGATTGCGCGCATGTGGGGTCGATGCCGATGAGCTACCCGACGGCCTCGTCGTGCGCGGCGCCGGCCCCAAGGGCGTGCGCGGCGGCGCCGCAATCCGCACCCATGGCGATCACCGCGTGGCGATGTCGTTCCTGGTGCTGGGCTTAGCCTCAAAGGAGCCGGTGGTAGTCGATGACGCCGAGATGATCGCGACTTCGTTTCCGGACTTCGCCGGCTTTTTGCGTGGGCTGGGCGGGGATATTGCTGAGGTTTGAGGACACCACCTCACCACCCATTCCCGGATTGGCGCTTGCGCCAAGTCCGGGACCCAAGATCGCGAACGGTTCGTGTTTATGGGCCCCGGACTGAATGCTGCGCATTCATCCGGGGTTGGGTAGAGGCTATCCCGGATATTTCTCCGCCATGAAATCCCACGAGCGCTTGATGAGTTCGCGCAGCGCGGTTTCGTTTACGTCCGCCAATTTGCCGAGATAGAGACAGCTCTTGCCGGTCTTGTGTTTGCCGATTTTCTTCAACAGAACGTCGTATTCGCTGAACCCAGCCATGACGTAAAGTACGAGGTTGGCCTTGCGCGGGCTAAAGCCGGCGCGAGGCCAAGGTCCTGTTGGCGAGGCGTACTCGCCATAACCGATAATCGACGGCCCCCAGAGCGCCGGCTTCTCGCCGGTGATCTCGCGGAAGATTTTCTCGACGGCTTTTGCGTCCTTGCGCCGCGTTTCGTCTTCGACCGCCGCGATGAAGGCGGCGACGGAGGTTTTGGTTTTTTGTGTTTTTGGTTCGGACATTTGAACTACCTAGGGTTCAAGCGTGCTGTCGAAGATCAGCAAAACACCAGCAACGAACCCGCATTGATTGAATGCTCAGAGAACCCGTGAAGTTTCGCGCAAAGCATCGCCGCGATCGGGTGTTGCTCCCAAGCCGCGCGCGACGCCGGTCTGGACTTGAACAAGCTCCAGCTCTTGTTCCCCCTGCGCGCAGTTTCGATCGCCTCATGAAAGCGTTCGCTTTCGTAATCTGCCAACAGGTCGTTCGGCAACTCCAGCACAGCTGCAAGGCGGACACATTCGTTCCTCAGCGCGTGGCTTGACCCAACCCAGCCGTATGACTCATCACCTGCGATGACCACGCGATCGAAGTCTTGGGGGACATAGAAGCCTTCAGCATCACTGTGCATGAGCAGGTGGTCGAAGCGACGCGACGATGGTTTCGCCAATGCCCCGGGCTCGACCCCGTCATTCTCGTCCACGAACTCGGCGCTGTAGCGGGTATAGACTGGGTCGTGCATCGCCTGCTCCTTCGGCGCTAGCGGCGGAGGCAAATGACCGTTGTATTGAAGATGCGCCGCGCAACGCCGCAGGTAATGGAGCCCTGAGTAGCCGTATGTACTCGCCGAGTGAACCGCGCCCTCGACAGGTTCGATATGTGCGGCCAAGCCAGCTTTCGCCAGCACTCCATCAAGCTTCCTAAGGTCTCCTCGAAACCACTCCGCCCCTTCTTCATCATTGGCGATCAAATCCGCCAACATGCCAACTTCAAGCGCCAGACCCACGACTCAAAGTCCCTTCACAATCTCATCCGTCATCTTCTTCGCGTCGCCGAACAGCATCATGGTGTTATCCCGGAAGAACAGTTCGTTCTCAACGCCGGCGTAGCCCGAGCCCATGCCGCGTTTGATGAAGAGCACGGTTTTGGCGCGCTCCACGTCGAGGATCGGCATGCCGTAGATCGGGCTTTTGGGATCGGTTTTCGCGGACGGGTTGGTCACGTCATTGGCGCCGATCACGTAGGCGACATCGCATTGCGAGAATTCGTTGTTGATGTCTTCGAGTTCGAACACTTCATCGTAGGGAACATTCGCTTCCGCGAGCAGCACGTTCATGTGCCCGGGCATGCGGCCCGCGACCGGGTGGATGGCGTATTTCACGTCGACGCCTTCCTTCTTCAGCATGTCCGCCAATTCGCGCACGCTGTGCTGGGCTTGCGCCACCGCCATGCCGTAGCCCGGCACGATGATCACTTTGCTCGCGTTCTTCATGATGAAAGCCGCATCGTCGGCGCTGCCCTGCTTCACCGGTCGCGTCTCTTTGCCGGCGGCTACCGCCGCGCCGTCGGCCGTGCCAAAGCCGCCGAGGATCACCGAGATGAAGCTGCGGTTCATGCCCTTGCACATGATGTAGGAGAGGATCGCACCGGACGAGCCAACCAGCGCGCCGGTGATGATCAGCGCCACGTTCTCCAGCGTAAATCCAAGCGCGGCGGCGGCCCAACCCGAATACGAATTGAGCATCGACACCACGACCGGCATGTCGGCGCCGCCAATCGGGATGATCAGCAGCACGCCGATCAGCAGCGACAAGCCCGCGATGGCCCAGAAGTGCCACTGGGTACGCCCGCCGTCGGCGACCATCACAAAAATCAGGACGACGATGGCTGCAGCGATGGCGATGTTGATCGCATGCCGGCTCGGCAACATGATCGGCGCGCCGCTCATATTGCCGTTGAGTTTGGCGAACGCGATCACCGAGCCGGTGAACGTCACCGCACCAATGGCTGCGCCCAGCGAAAGTTCGATCAACGATTGCATCTTGATGGCGTCGCCGTTGGCGATGTGAAAACTCACCGGCGCGTAGAACGCCGCCGCCGCCACCGCCACCGCGGCAAGGCCCACGAGCGAGTGAAACGCCGCCACCAATTGCGGCATCTCCGTCATCTTGATTGCGCGCGCGATGTAAGCGCCGGCGCCGCCGCCAAGCGCGACGCCGCCGAGGATCAAGAGCAAAGTGGTCTGATCGAGTTGCTCCCATTTGAGCGCGAGCGTGACGCTCACCGCCACGCCCATGCCGATCATGCCGTAGATATTGCCCTGGCGACTGGTCTCCGGGCTCGACAGCCCGCGCAGCGCCAGGATGAAAAGCACGCCGGAGACGAGATAGAGTAAGGTTGCGAGATCGGAGTTCATGGCGTTCCTTGTGCCCCGGCATTCAAAATACGTTCGAGTTCGACGATGAGCGAGGGAATATGATTGCGGACCGTATCCACCAGAATGCCGTGGTCGATACGCCCATAATTGTGAATCAAGCGATTGCGCATGGCGCGGATCCGATCCCATGGCACGGCCGACATTCCAGCTCGCTGAGCCGGATCGATCGCATTTGCCGCCTCGCCAATCACCTCTACGGCTCGTACAACCGCGAGCCGCTTCTCGGCGTTGACCGCAAGCACTTTCTCATCGGCTTGGCCCAGAATGGACACGGCCAAGCGTGCGTATTCCAGCATGTCTTGCAATCTGAAGCGGGTGGCCTCTTCCATCATGCAACAACGAGATTCCGCGCCATGAAGCTGAGGGCATCCGGGCGCAATTCTTCGCGGAGCACTAGGTCTATGGGTCTGCCAATTTCGCTCTCAAGCAGGAGTTGCGCATCGGCAAGGGTAAACAAGGTTGGCCTGCCGGCTTTCTCGGCAAAGACATCCACGTCGCTATCTTCCCGCTCCTCCCCGCGCGCCACCGAACCCACCACGCCAAGCAAACGAATGCCATAGCGCGCCTCGATCTCGTCGCGGCGCGCGCGGATGGTTTCCAGAACGGTGTCGAGCAGGCTCGTCATGCTTATAGAATCCGCCCTTCCCTTTCCCCCGTCAAGTTCAGCGCCGCCGCCAGCGCGACCAACCCGAAAGCATGGTCAGAGCGGGCGCGGCGAAAAACACCAAAGCCGCGACCCAGCCCGGCCAATGCCAGACCTCGGTCGCGCCCAGAAACGCCAACACATTGCCGACGAACGGCACGAAAGCGAGAAAAAAGCCGACGAACGCTGCCGGCAAGGTTGGCCAATCGGTGGCTTCGCGAATCCAGTCACTGACGAATGTGATCTGCAACACGCATAGCGCCACCCAGGCGAGCGCAATCAGGCAGCCGAGGCCCATAATACGCTGTGCGTTGATCTGGAAACGGCGCATCTCTTCGCGCGCGCGGGTGCGATCGAACGTATGCGACGATGGGGCGGGCTCTTCGCGCAGGCGCGCGAGCGCGCGTTGCGTTGCTTGGCGCAATTCGTCGTCGTCGATCGCGCCCTCTTCCCGCGTTTCATTGACCCGCGCCTCGAACGCTTCGACCGCGACTTGCAGATCGACAATCGCGCGCGACAATGGAGCGCCGGCTGTCCAACCCTCGATGAAACGGCGCATGAACGCCTCGGCGGAGAGGCGCCCGTCGAGATAGGCTTCGAGAAGCGCGCGCCATTCTGCGGAGGTCATGGCGATGGCCGAATCCCCCTCTCCCTTGCGGAGAGGGGGCAGGGGGTGAGGGGCGTGCAAACACGCAGGCGCCTGCTTGTTGGAGCGCCCCTCATC
>JBEBIU010000093.1:0-11269 GCA_040080225.1 Terricaulis sp. | reverse complement strand
CGCTTCCCCCTCACCCTGCCCTCTCCCCCTCTCGTGGGGAAAGGCTTTTCGATGCGCAAGACGTGGCCAAGAAACGGGGACAGATTCCGCTCTATCCCCGCGGAAAACCCGCTCCCGCCCAGTAAAATCAAGCGCGCGTGCGAAAGATAACCGACCGAATTTGAGGCGCCCTACACTGCCCCTCGCCATGAACGCCCCACCCCTAATCGATACGCCCCCACGCGCCGCGCCGCTTGAATTGTGGCGTGCGGCGGCGGCGTTCTTGAACCTGCTGCACGCCCTGTTCGGCGATCCGAGCGCGGTCGCGACCCGAGGCGCGTTGACGTCGATGACGTACAAGACGATCGCCTCTTGGCTGCGCGCCGGCGAGGCGATGATGCGGCGTCTGCTGCTGATCGAGGCCGCGGCGTTTCCGAAGCCGGAAACACGTGCGCTACGACCCAGTTCGCGTCAGCGGGCGCGTAAGTTGATGAGTTTCGAAGCCGCACACCCCGAGGGCTGGCGCGTCAGCTTTCGCTGCTTCGCCTCTGCGCCGCGACGGCCGCCTATGCTGCGGACTGGGCGCATCGCGCGCCAGGATCGAAACTCCAACTCGCCGAAAGTCCGCTCCGCTTGGCCGCTGGCCGAGCGCTACGAAGCGCTGTTGCGCGTGTTCAACGACCCGAGCGCGTGCGCACGCCGTCTCTCGCGACGCCTCCACGCCGCGCCCCACCGCGCCGCCTCGTTGCTGCGTGCGCCGCCCGAGGCCGAAAGCCGCGTCGAGCTGTTCGCCGGACTCACCGCGGCGGCTACAACGCTAGCGGCGCGATTTAATTCGAGTTGAAGCGCGCGCTTGAGAGCGCGTTTGCGCCGAGCGGAATCAAGCAAGCCGCCCTGCTCCCCCTCAATGGGGGAGCTGGCACGCGAAGCGAGATTGGCACTAGATCATCGATCGGCGGGTACACCCTTGGGCGCCACACAACCAGCGGTGAAAGCGGCGGCAATTCGGATGGCAGGTAGACGCCCGCCACATAGCCGATACGTTAAGGACGCGAGGCGCTTCACGGCGCCACAACCGCTTCCGCGTCCCGGCCGCCTTCCCGGCGGGCGGGTCTTGCGATCCGCCAAGGTTGACACCATATATGATCTACCGCCGCAGGCGCAGCGGTCTTTCAATCTAGATTATCCAGGAGCCGTTCATGCGGACGAATCCGGACGATTGCTCGCCGACATCGAAGGTCGTCCCCTTCTCGCCGATGATATCGCAGGCCGACGCATGGTGCAGGGTGGTGATGTACCATTGCCGCGTGCACGGACTGACGGGCTCGCAGGGGCCCTCACGGGTCGAGCGGTTAGCCGCATTAATGGCGGCACTGACGCCGGAATCTTGTATCGGACCCAAGGACCCAACGGTCCAGAATTCGAAATATCCGTTCGACCTGGACCAGATAGCCCAGGATTGGGTCGCGACCGTGTCATTAGACACGAGATAGGTCACGTCATCGATGAGCTGGTCGGTAATATAGATTCTCAAGGGCTAAATCGCGAGCTGCATCGCATATTTGACGCGGGTCTAAGCGGCAGGTTACGCGGCGGGGCATTCACCACCCCCGAGCGGATCGGTTACAGCGCCGCAGATTCGCCCAGGGAGCTGTGGGCAGAAGCGATTCGCGCGTATATGACTGATCCGAACGCGCTTAAGGCGATTGCTCCGCGCGTAGCCGCGCGAATTCGCGCTAGCGTAAACGCAAATCCTCGACTGGCGAGGATCATCCAGTTCAACGCCCTGCCGCTCGCCCTCGCCGCTGGTGCGGGGGCAGGCGCTGCAATAGTCGGAGCGGATAGCGCGCAGGCGCAGGGCGGCGAGGTAGCTGATATAGAGCGCATGAGAGCGCTCGAAGCTGAAACGCAAGAACTACAGAGATTGCTTGCTGAGGCAAATAGAGTTGGCCGCGAAACGACAGAGGGCCGCGCGCTGATACAAAGAGCGCAGGAGTTTTTGCAGGCGCATAGGCTGTATGAAAAAGACGAAAATGGGAGAAACCTGCGTCCTGATGGGCGGTGGGGGGAGGGAATGCAACTGGCTGTCGGGCAATTTCTTGAGCCCCGTGAAACTGAAATGGGGGCAATTCGCGAGCGCCGCGTTGCGCAAGAACATGACGCGGCGTTGCAGGAAGCTGGACGACCGGATTGGTGGAGCTTGGCGCGGGAAGGCGTCATGGGCGGCGGTGTGCTCACGGGATTAGCCTTAGGCCTGAAAGGGCGAGGCAGAGCGGTTGCGCGCGATGTAGCGCGGCAAACAGAGCTGAATAGGCCAATCAACGCACGCGTGTCAGAGAAGCCGATTCCACCCGGTGCGGGCCGGGCGGCGCAGCGGCAGAGGCTGCGTCGCGTTGCTCAATTAAACGAATTTGTGGAGGGTGACGGTTCTGGCGCTGTGCTACCGTTCCAGCCCGCGCGAACGCCGGAGGGGTTCTCAGAGCGTCCCCGTGCGGGTGACATTTTGGCGCGTTACCCGCCGCCACAGCGGCCAAATAGGTTCCGCCCCGGCAGCAGCCCTGACATTGGTATGCGTCAAGAAGACTGGGGGCAGGTCGGATACGGCCTTGCCGAGGGCGCCGGTTTTACAGCGCTTTTGCTCCATTATGATAATGAAATCGCCAAAGCAGAGCGTGCTTATGCAGAGAATGAAACGCCTGCCAATCTGAGAGCGTTAGAGGGGCTGCGTGATCTCAAGGCCATGTTTGAAACTGCGGCCAGAGTAGGATTGGGCTATGCTGGCGGTCGTTTTTTAGGTGCGCGAACCGCCCCATACACTCATGTCCGACCCAATGTTGGGGTGGCGGAGCAAACCAGATACGCACTGCAAGACTACCTGAACACCAGTCGGGCGGCGCGGCGCGCGTCAACTTCTTTGTCGCGGCTTCCTAGGCGACGCAAGCCGCCGAAGGCGCCGAAGGTTTGATTCAGCAGAAAGTTCTGAAGCGACAATGCATCCTAGGAAAAAAATCACGACGCCTAAGCCAAAGTGCACAAGCGGATCGTTAAGCGCATTATTGAGAAGTTCCCACATACCCCCACCCTAAACCAAGCCCCGCCTGAGTAAACAAGCCCTATAATCCCCTCCCATGGGCTACAGGGTCCCGCTGGCGCGGACGCATCAAATCACTACCGCAGGCGCGCCGCAAGCAGGCGCCCTGCTCTACGTCTATGAAAACGCGACCTCGACGCTGGTTTCGCTCTATTCCGACCGCGCCTGCGGCGCTAGCGCGGCCAACCCAATCGTTGCCGACAGCGCCGGGCGCTTCGCCACTCGATATGTGGCAGCACGCGACTTGCTCACGCTGACCTGCAAAACCAGCGCAAGCGTAGCGCTCTGGAGCGATGACGACATAGACCCGGAATTGGGCGCGGGCCAGGGGCTGCTTGCCGACGGCGATTCCATGGCCGGCCCGCTCAAGTTTTCCTCGCACGGAAACATTGCATCAGCCGCCACGGTGGACCTTTCGACGTTGGACGGTAATTTCGCGGTTCTAACCGGGACTACCACCGTGACCGCGTGGGGCACAGTCCAGGCCGGCGCGCGCTATTGGCTGCGATGCGCGGAAGCGACGCCAATCACGCACCACGCCACATCCGCGATTTGCGAGGGCGGCGCGAGCTTCACGGCGGCGGCTGGCGACCTGCTCGAGCTGATTTCCGAGGGCTCTGGCAACTGGCGCATCTTTCTTGACCGCGCCAGCGGCGCGCCTCTGATTGAGGGGGTGAGGCCTGCAAAGGTCGCCGGCTGGACCTCCGAAGGCGTTTCTTCCTCGCCAGCGCGCGCACCCCCTCCGGCCGCTTCGCGGCCACCTCCCCCGTCGAGGGGGAGGTGGTGCAGACGCGCAATCCAATCGCGCGCTAGACATCGGGAAGGTCCTCCACCTTCGCGTCGGCCGCCCCGCTCACGCGCGCGGCCAGCGACGCCGCCATGAAACGATCGAGATCGCCATCGAGCACTCCGGCGGTGTCGGAAGTTTCCACGCCAGTGCGCAGGTCCTTCACCATTTGATAGGGCTGCAACACATAGGAGCGGATCTGCCTGCCCCAGCCGATTTCAGTTTTTGAATCCTGCAACTGCTGCGCCGCCGCCTCGCGCTTCTGCAGCTCTGCTTCATACAAGCGCGCGCGCAGCATGTCCCAGGCGGCGGCGCGGTTCTTGTGCTGGCTGCGCTCGGCTTGGCAGGCGACGACTATGCCGGTGGGCATGTGGGTCAAACGCACCGCAGAATCGGTTTTGTTGACGTGCTGGCCACCCGCGCCGGAGGAGCGGTAGGTATCGGTGCGCACGTCTTTCTCGTTGATCTCGATGTCGATGCTATCGTCGATCTTGGGATACACCCATACGCTCGCGAACGAGGTGTGGCGTCTCGCGTTGGAATCGTACGGGCTGATGCGCACCAGCCGGTGCACGCCCGCCTCGGTCTTCAGCCAACCATAAGCGTTTTCGCCGCGCACAAGGACAGTGGCGGACTTGATGCCGGCGGTGTCGCCGCCCTGCTCTTCAAGCAGATCGACGCCAAACTCGCGCGCATTGGCCCAGCGCGAATACATACGCAGGAGCATCTCGGTCCAGTCCTGGCTCTCGGTGCCCCCGGCGCCGGAATTGAACTCGATATAAGCGTCGTTGCCATCAGCCTCGCCTGACAGCAACGCTTCGAGCTCAGCCTTGGCGGCGCGCTCTTGCGTTCTTGTCAGCGTCGCTTGCGCCTCATCGACGAGCGCGCCGTCGCCCTCGGCTTCAGCCATTTCCGCAAGCTCGATCGAATCTCGCAGCTCGCGCTCGATCGCCAAAATCGAGTTCATGCCGTTTTCGAGCTTGTTGCGCTCGCGCATGAGCTTTTGCGCTTTTCCCGGATCGTTCCAGAAATCGGGTCGCTCGGAGAGTGCAGTCAGCTCATCGAAACGGACGATCGCGCGATCCCAGTCAAAGACGCCTCCGCAGCAATACGATTGCGGATTCGATCTGTTCGGCAAGTTGGACGATTTCGGCGCGCATTGGAGTTTCCTGGAATCTGTGTGGCGAAGATAGGCGCAGCTTCGGCGATTACCAGTGCATACTTCCCCAGTGTTTGCGGCGGTGCTGGAAATCTGATGCAATATGGACCGCCGGCGTCCTCGCCGGCATAGGTGCTTGCTACTGTACAAGCATTTGGTGGTTGCAATACCGCATGCCGGCGAGGGCGCCGGCGGTCCATATTTACGGCGCGCTGCTACAGGGCTGACGTACAACACGTACTCAATACAGCCCCGTCGATTCTTCAGTTTGCTGCTGCTCGCCATTTTGTGGCGCCCGCGCGCCATCGCCCTCGGTCGGCGCGTAGACGCCCTCTAGTCCCGAGAGAGCCCGAGGGTCTATGGGGTCGGTGCCGCCAAATACGAACGGGGAAGAGCTGACATTGCGTGTCGGCTCAGTGCCGCAGCGGAAGAATTCCAGTATGGTGTCGTTGGGATCGACATCGGAGGCGGGAAGCAAACCGGTGCGCGGATCAATCCGCACCATGCGGACGCCATTGGAGACGCAGGGATCAGGGGTCGAAGGGATGCGGAACGGCGCCGCAGGCACGTCGCGCAGCGCCACGCGCATGAAATCACGGAACATCGGCGCGGCGATGCGCCCGCCAGTTTCTGCCTCCCCCATGTCGCGCGGGGTGTCGAAACCCACCCAGATGCCGACTACAAGGTCGGGCGAATAGCCGATGAACCAAGCGTCCTTATAGTCGTTGGTGGTGCCGGTTTTCCCTCCCAAGGGATAGCCCAATTCGTTGATCACCGATCCCGTGCCGCGCTGCACCACGCCCTGCGTCATCGAGACGATCTGATACGCGGTGACCGGATCGAGCACTTGTTGGCGTACGTCCGGCAGGCTCGGCGGCGCTTGCCTGCCCCATTCGGCGTTGCAACCTTGGCAATCGCGCTGGTCGGCTCGGAAGATCGAGCGACCGGTGCGATCCTGGATGCGGTCGATGAAGATCGGCTGGATGCGGCGACCGCCGTTGACGAAGGTCCCGTACGCCGTGGTCATGCGCATCAAAGTCGTTTCGCCTGCGCCAAGCGCTAGCGCGAACACGGCCTGCGTGTTGTCGCCGTAAACGCCCAGGCGGCGCCCATAATCCAGCACCCGATCGGCGCCCATTTCATAGGCGACGCGCGCGGTCATCGCGTTGCGCGACATTTCTAGCCCGCGCCGCAGCGTGGTGGGACCATAATATTCGCGGGTATAGTTTTCCGGCGACCAATTGGTGCCGTCCCCCGCTTCAATCGCAAGAGGCCCGTCGTCGACGAGCGTCGCTGGGGTCAGGCCAAAATCGAGCGCCGCGGCGTAAACGATTGGCTTAAACGCCGAACCCGGTTGGCGCTGCGCTTGGGTTGCGCGATTGAGGCCGGTGGCTTCATTAAACGAATAACCGCCGACCATCGCGAGCACGCGGCCCGTGTGCGGATCCATCGCCACAAGCGCGCCCTGGATTTCCGGCGTCTGCTTGAGCGTGTAGCGGCCATTGGATCCCCGGATTGCATAGACAATCGCGCCACGCGCGAGCGCACGTTCGCGGTGGCGGCGCGCGCCTTGCGCGGCCCATTGCGCGTCGTCACTGAGGAGGCGTCCGGTGGCCTCGTTTTCGTCCGTCACGGTAATCGCGCCGTTGCCTGTCCCGGTGACCATCGCCCGTCGCCAATTCGAGAGCGTCGGCGGCGGCGCGGCGGCGCGCAACTGCGCCTGAATGTCCCCGGCCGGATCTCCGCTCGCGACCGGACCGCGCCAATCGTGGCGCCGATCGTAGCTTTCAAGCCCCGCACGCAGAGTGCGTGCGGCGGTCAATTGCAGGTGGGTGTCAAGCGTCGCGCGAATGGAAAGGCCGCCTTCATAAAGGGCTCGCTCACCGCGATCGGGGAACCGGCGCAATATCTCGCGGCGTACTTCTTCGACGAAATGCGAAGCGGCGATGTATTGGTCGCCTGCCAGGCGATCATGTGTGACCAATTCCTCCGCTCGCGCAACGGCTGCTTGCTCCGCCGTTATGTAATGGCGCTCCAGCATGCGCGAGATTACGTATTCTCGACGCTCCATTGCGCGCGCGCGCTTCGCGGGATCGTGCAAATCGTAATTTGACGGCCCCTTGGGCAACACCGCCAGATAAGCGGCTTCGCCGATGCTGAGATCATTGAGCGACTTGTCGAAATAATTGAGCGCCGCCGCGCCAACGCCGTACGCCCTGTTTCCAAGATAAATCTGATTCAGGTAGAGTTCGAGGATGCGGTCCTTGTCGAGCGCCTTCTCGATGCGCTGCGCCATCAGGCCTTCGCGGAACTTGGTGTACACCGCACAAAAGAGTCCGCGCACGCCGCCTTCGCACGAAGCCGCGCGCCCCGTGAGCATGTTGCCTGCGACCTGTTGTGTAATGGTCGATGCGCCTTCGAGCCGACGTCCGCGCAGCACGTTGCCGACATTGGACACAATCGCCCGCGCCAAGCCGCGATAATCGATGCCGGAGTGCTCGAAGAAGCGCGCATCTTCGGTGGCGACAAACGCGTTCTTCACGTGATCGGGAATCTGTTCGATCGGCACGAACACGCGTTGCTCGCGCGCGAATTCCGCAACTAGGGCGCCATCGCCCGCGTGGACGCGACTGGTGACGGGGGGCTCGTAATTCTTGAGCTGGTCTATGCTGGGCAAGCCCTGCAGCGCAACGATAATGAACACGCTGAACGCGATCACGCCAAGGCCTGCGGCCGCAGCGACGCCCACCAGGACCCGCCGCCATAGCGGCCCGCTGAACAAGCCAGGACGGCGCTCGTCGCCCCAGGCGGATTGATCTTCGTATTCGTCTCGCAAAGCTGCGCCCCGCTTCTGCTCGCGCGTTTTCCTATACCTGGTCGGCGTCGCCTTCCAATACGGCGCGATTATGGCCGATGCAGCTGGCGACGGCGCCAGCCTTTTAGCGCTCGATTCGCGGCTTCTTTAGGCGCGCGCCGCGTAAAGCTGTGGAGCGTTGAAATAGGCGTCCACTGCCCCGGCCATGGCCTCGGCAAGCGCCTGGCGCGAGCGCGGGTCGCTAAGTCGACGCTCGTCGGCTACGTTGCTCAAGAAGCCGGTTTCGATCAGCACGGCTGGCACGTCAGGCGCGAGCAGCACGAAAAATCCGGCGTTGCGGTGGGTGTTTGAGATCAGCGGCGCCACGCGGCCGAGCCGGGGAATGAGGGTTTGGGCGAATTGCGCGGAACGATTGGTCGTCTCCCGTTGGGTTAGATCCACCAAGATGTCCCCCACTGACGCGTCGCGCTGTATTTCGCCAAGATTGAGATCCCAGTCCTGAGACGCCATCAAGTTTTGGGCCCGGTTCGCGCCCCCCTCCGAGAGGGTGTATACGGCGGCGCCTCGGGCCTCGGCGTTCGCGCCTGAATCGGCATGCACCGAGATGAATAGGTCGGCGTTCTGAGCTCGGGCGAAGGCTACTCGGTCTCCCAACTCGACATAATTGTCATTGTCGCGTGTCAACGCCACCTGATAGCGGCCTCGCGCCTCCAGCGCCGCGCGCAGCTGCAAAGCGTGATCGAGCACGACATCTTTCTCGCGCACCCCGGTAGCGCCAATTGCGCCGGGATCGCGGCCCCCATGTCCGGCGTCGATCACGATCGTACGTCGGCTGCCGCGGCCGCTCATCTCGAGGGGTGGCGGCGCAGGAGCAGCGGCAAACCCACCATCGGCAAAGTCGAACGCAAGCGAGGGCGCTGGCCCGACGGTCAATTCCTGACGAACCACGGTGGCGGGTCCGCTCAGGTCGAGGACCAGACGCGCAACACCTCCATCCCGGGGGGCGTACCGGTATCCACGCACCACCCCGGCGCCAGGTCCTTGGCCGACTTCGCCCCGGGGCAGCCCCCAGCGGCTATTGGCGAGGTCTACAACAAAGCGGTCTGGTTCGATTAGGAACATAGTCCTATATTCTGTGGCTCGATCCAGCGCGACGCGTACCCGAACGCCAGACTCCGTCATGGCTATCTCAACCCCCCGCGCAGAGGCGGGAGCATCCGCCCGGGCGCGCCCGCCAAGCACCGCACTCGACAGTGCGGTCGCCCCAGCCAGAAGAAGAGAGCGCTTGGTAAGGTCCATGGAGGCTGGGAACCTAGCAGGAAGCGCTTGCTATCGAGTTGAAAAGAAAGGTGAACCAGGCGCTAATCGCCGTGGCTAGCGTCCCTACTGACTTCTTCTGCAACACGCTTTCTTTCCTTCACGAATTCATGCAAAGGTGCGTCATCGCCGCGTGCGCCGTCAGGGGAGGTCCCCAGGAGCGCCCGGCGCGCTCCCGCAACGCGGACAGGTCGCTGGCCCCTGCGGAGCGCCCCCAAAGTAATGAGGGCGGCGCTCGCTTTTTGGACCGAGAGATCGTCCTCGCAGGAGCGTAAGCGCCGCTCTTCGAAAGCGACGCCAGTTTGGAGCCGCTTATGACCCGCGCGATCACCAGCCTAAACGCCAGCGGCCTCCGCGCCGTTGCCCATGGGCGGATATCCGCAGGCCTTATTTCACCCACGACATTACGTCGCCTGACCCTGCCCGTGCTCAACCGGAGCCGCCAAGCGGTCAACGCGCGCGACGTTCACGGAGCCCAGCCATATGGCCAAGAAAATGCTGATCGACGCCGCCCACCCGGAAGAGACCCGGGTCGCGGTGCTCGACGGAAACCGCGTTGAAGATTTCGATTTCGAGGTCCAATCCAGAAAACAACTCAGAGGCAATATCTATCTGGCCAAAGTGACGCGCGTTGAGCCGTCGCTGCAGGCGGCCTTCGTCGAGTATGGCGGCAACCGCCACGGTTTCCTGGCGTTCTCGGAAATCCATCCCGATTATTACGCGATCCCGACCGCCGATCAGGAACAGATCAAGGCGGAACTCGCCGCCGCTGAAGCTGAATCCGAGAGCGCGGAGGAAGACGAAGAGGCGCTGGACGAGCGTCGCCGGCGCATCCTGACCCGCCGCTACAAAATCCAGGAAGTGATCCGGCGTCGCCAGATCATGCTGATCCAGGTGGTCAAGGAGGAGCGCGGCAACAAGGGCGCCGCACTCACCACCTACCTCTCCCTCGCCGGGCGCTATTGTGTGCTGATGCCAAATACCGGACGCGGCGGGGGCATCTCGCGCAAGATCACCCAAGCGACCGATCGCAAGCGCCTGAAGAAAGTCGCCCAGGATCTCGAAGTGCCCCAGGGCATGGGCCTGATCATCCGAACCGCCGGCGCCAAGCGCACGAAAACCGAGATCAAGCGCGATTACGAATATCTGATCCGCGCCTGGGAAACCATTCGCGACGAAACCATGAAATCCGTGGCGCCAGCACTCATCTACGAGGAAAGCTCACTGGTGAAACGCGCGATCCGCGACCTCTACGACAAAGACGTCGATGAAGTGCATGTCGACGGCGAGGGCGCCTACAAGGAAGCCAAGGACTTCGTGCGCATGCTCATGCCTTCCCACGCCAAGCGCGTGCATTTGTGGAAGGACCCCACCCCTCTGTTCGCCAAGAACGGCGTCGAGAAGCAATTGGAGTCGATCTATTCCCCGATCGTAACGCTGAAATCGGGCGGCTATATCGTCATCAACCAGGCTGAGGCGCTGGTGGCGATTGATGTGAACTCGGGACGCGCCACCCGCGAGCGCGGCATCGAACAAACAGCCTACAAGACCAACATGGAGGCTGCCGACGAAGCGGCGCGACAGATGCGCCTGCGAGATCTGGCGGGTCTGATTGTCATCGACTTCATCGACATGGAGGAGAACAAGAACGATCGCGCCGTTGAAAAACGGATGAAGGACAACCTCCGCTTCGACCGCGCTCGCGTGCAGATGGGCAAGATATCCGGCTTCGGCCTGTTGGAATTGTCACGCCAGCGCCGCCGCACCGGCGTGCTTGAGGGCACCAGCCATGTCTGCCCCCATTGCGAGGGATCGGGGCGGGTGCGCTCTATCGAATCCGCGGCGCTAGCAGTATTGCGCGCGCTCGATGAAACCTGCGCCAAGCAACGTGGCCGGGCCGTGGAGGTTCGCGCCGCAACGGACGTGGCGCTTTACCTGTTGAACGAGAAGCGCGACGCGATCGCCAACCTCGAAATCAATCGAAAAGTCCGGGTGCGCGTCCTGGCCGGCTCGGGCCTCGCTTCCGCGGATTTCCAGATCAACTTCTCGAATGAGGTGCTGGAAGATGACGAGCTTGAGCGCGACATCGAGCCAGTTGGTCGCAGCGAGCGCGCGCAATAC
>JBEBIU010000010.1:0-47871 GCA_040080225.1 Terricaulis sp. | reverse complement strand
TATCTGTATCGTGAAAGGCATTTAAGCTTTCGTTAAGGCTTCGAAAGGGTTGGCGGCGGATTTGGGGCGATCTCTGCACAAAATGCGGGGGGAACCCTCGGGGCTGTTTTACCCTTGCAGCGCCGCCAATCGGGCCGCGCCGGCAGCGCCAAACGGATTGAGCACGGCCACGTCTCGCCAAGCGAACCCGTCCTGCATATCTTCCGTCAACACGAAGGCGCACGCGCCTGCATGCGCCACCGCCAGCACTAAAGCGTCCCAGACTTGGAGGCTGTGAGCCTCTGCAATCCCCAGTGCGTCGCGCATTGCGGTTTCGGTGCTTGGCAGCGTCTCGAACGCGTTCGCCCAGCGGAGCGCAGCGAGCGCGGCCATTGCCGGCGATCGCCCGCCCTTGCGCACCAATATGCGGTGCAACTCGCCCAAGGCCTGAACCGGGATGGCGACGCTACTAGCGGGTAAGCCGGCGATTAGATCCAGTGCGCGGTCACGGCGGACCTCGTCATTGAGGCCTTCGGCATAGACGAGCACGTTCGCGTCGAGAGCGACCCTCAAGGCTCGTCCGCATAGGCTTCATCCCTGGGGATGCGCTCCAATCCCAGAGCGGGCTGTGCGCGGAGGCCCGCTAGCAACGCTGCTCGCGCTGCGCGCCGGTCGCCCTCTCCATCCACCGGCAGGAGTTTGGCCATCGGCTTGCCATGCCGCGTAATCACGAACTCCTCGCCGGAGGCGGTCCGGTTCAGCAGCTCAGAGAGCTTCTGCTTGGCGTCAAAGGCGGCGATCAACGTGCTCATCAATTTAATCCAGACTTGATCTAGACTACCTAACTTGCCGGCGTGGATCAAGCATTTTTCTTGCGAGTTCTGGGTTCCCGTTGCACGCCGTGGCCTTTGATGGCCGCCTCCCCCCCTTTCCAGCACGCACCTGATCCCCCCTGGATCTTCCGCACCTATGCCGGCCATTCCACGCCGGCGGACTCCAACCGGCTCTACCGCGCCAATCTGGCCAGGGGGCAGACCGGGCTTTCCGTCGCGTTCGATCTGCCGACCCAAACCGGCTATGACAGCGATCACAAGCTCGCCCGCGGCGAAGTCGGCAAGGTTGGCGTTCCGATCTGTCATCTGGGCGACCTGCGCGCTCTGTTCGAGGGCATTCCGCTCGAACAGATGAACACGTCCATGACGATCAATGCGCCCGCGGCCTGGCTGCTGGCGCTCTACGCGACGGCGGCGCGCGAACAGGGCGCCGATTGGTCGAAGCTGCAGGGCACCACGCAGAACGACATTCTCAAGGAATATCTCTCGCGCGGAACCTACATCTTCCCGCCAGGGCCCAGCCTGAAACTCAGCGCCGACGTGATTGCCTGGAGCCTGGATGCGCTGCCAAAATGGAACCCCGTCAACATCTGCTCCTATCATCTGCAGGAAGCGGGCGCGACGCCGGAACAGGAGCTGGCGTTTTCCTTGGCTGCGGCGATCGCGGTGTTGGATGCAGTGCAAAGTGGATCATCGGCGATCCATATCGGCGACCTGTTTTCCCGCATTTCGTTCTTCGTCAACGCAGGCCTACGTTTCATCACCGAAACCTGCAAGATGCGCGCGTTCGCGCTGCTGTGGGACGAGATCGGCCGCGAACGCTACGGCGTGGCCGATCCGAAAGCCCGCCGCTTCCGCTATGGCGTGCAGGTTAATTCACTGGGCCTGACCGAGAACCAAGCGGAGAACAACGTCTACCGCATCCTGCTTGAAACGCTCTCTGTAACGCTCTCGAAAAACGCGCGCGCGCGCGCAGTGCAATTGCCGGCCTGGAACGAAGCCTTGGGATTGCCGCGACCTTGGGACCAACAATGGTCGCTGCGCATGCAGCAGATTCTCGCCTACGAAACCGATCTGTTGGAATTCGAGGACATCTTCGCGGGCTCACACGTCATCGAGGCGAAAACTGCCGAGCTCGCCGACGGCGCGCGCGCCGAACTGCTCCGTATAGAATCCACGGGCGGCGCGGCGGCCGCGCTGGAAAGCATGAAGGCGGCCTTGGTCGAATCCAACCGCGCGCGCACCGAGGCGATCGAGCGCGGCGACGTCAAGGTCGTCGGCGTCAATTGCTATATCGAGGCCGAGCCTTCGCCGCTCGAAGCCGGCGAGAGCAGCACGCACACGACGGACATCGGCGCCGAAACCGAACAGATCGCCCGGCTCAAAGCGTGGCGTTCAGCGCGTGACCAACGCAGGGCGGAAACAGCGATCGCGGCGCTGCGCGACGCCGCGCGCGAGAGCCGCAACATCATGCCTGCGTCGCTCGCCTGCGCCGAGGCGGGCGCGACCACTGGCGAGTGGGCGCAAGCGTTGCGCGAGGTTTACGGCGAATATCGCGGGCCCACCGGCGTCGCACTCGTGATCGAAAGCGGCGGAGACATCGAAGCGTTGAAGCTCGATGTCGCGGCGCTCGCCGAGAAGCTTGGTCGCCAGCTGACGTTTCTGGTCGGCAAGCCGGGACTGGACGGCCACTCCAACGGCGCAGAGCAAATCGCGGCGCGCGGCCGCGCGGCGGGCATGCACGTCATCTATGACGGGATTCGTCTGACGCCGGCCGAAATCGTCGCCGCCGCCAAGCGCGAGCGAGCGCACGCGGTCGGCCTTTCCATTCTCTCCGGTTCGCACCTCGATCTGGTGCGCGAGATTGTCGAACTCTTGCGCGCGGAAGCGATGGACGCGGTCCCGCTTGTCGTCGGCGGCATCATTCCGACCGCAGACGCGCTTGCGCTCAGGCAGATGGGTGTGGCGGCCGTGTACACACCAAAGGACTTCCGCATCACCGGCGTGCTCAGCGAAATCGTGAAGCTGGTGGCGCAGCAGGCGCCTAGGTGATAGGCTCCACTCATGACGCGCGATGAAGTCCTCTCCAAATTGCGGGAGTTGAAGCCGGGTCTCGAACAGGCCTATGGCGTCACCCGGTTGCGGCTATTCGGATCACACGCGCGCGGCGAGGCGCGGCCCGACAGCGATATTGACCTGATCGTCGATCTCGGTCGGCCACTTGGCCTGGATTTCTTTGGCTTGGAAATAGAACTTGCTGAGCGCCTGGGTCGAAAGGTCGATCTCGCCACGCCGGGGGGCCTGCACCGGATCATCCGCGACCGCGTCCTTACCGAGGCGGTGGATGTCTGATCGCGGCGACCTCTTACGCCTAGCCGACATGCACGACCAGATCGACTTCATTGAGCAGGTTATCCACGGGAAGTCAGAAGCAGACTTCCTGTCCAACCGAGAGCTTTACCAAGCGGTGGCCTTCTCGCTACAGGTGATCGGAGAGGCAGCCAATAACCTTAGCCAAGAAACACGTTCGAAAGCAGCCGGAATTCCATGTCCGAAGGTAATTGCGCTGCGAAATCGGATAGCACACGGGTATTTTGCACTCGAGTTGACCGAGATTTGGCGGGACACGCATCGATTACCAAACGCTGCGCGCCTACACGCAGCGCTTGATCAAACGCGTCATCGCACTGGCGCCGAACAACGGCGCTACGAACGGCAGGATCGCCGCGAACAAACCGATGGCGAAGATCGCGCCCCGGTGTCTGCGCCGCAGATCGCGCGCATCCTCCCAGCTCATCCGCCGCAACGCCGCCAACGAAAAATATTCCCGGCCCATCAAATAACCGTTGAGCGCCAAGAACCAGAAGAAATTGACCACCGGCACGAACAACACTGGCAGCGAAATCAAATTAAGCGCCAATGGTAGCCCGGCAATGTGAAGACCGTTGAGCAAGCCCTCCCGCAGCGACGGCGAACGGGCTTCGGCCAAGCCGACCTGTCGCTCGATCCGTGCAACCGCGAGATCGAACAGCGCTCCGCCCACCGCCATCGAAACCGCCGGCGACAGCGCCACGGCCAGCACTATGGCCGCGAGGTTTGCGGCGAAGGCGCCGGCCGCGGACACCGGCCCCAGCCAGCCCGTCCCGGTCGGAATCAGCGGTACGACAAAGTGCATTATCGCCCACGCGCCAGCCACGGTTAGCGCGGCGGCGACGACAAGGTTGACCATTGCGAGGCGCGACAGGCGGCCCTGAAAAACATCGCCGAGTCCGCCAAGTATGGCATGGGCTGCGTCCATGGCGGCGGCCTAGCATCCCGGCAAATTTGCGTCCAATCGCGGCAGAGCGCGCTTGACCGGCGCGGGGCCGCCCCCCAGGTTCCCGCGTCATGAAAAAACTCGGCAACGAAGTGTGGGAATGGGCGAAGGTGATCGCGGGCGCGGTCGCGGCCTATCTTGCGTTCACCACCGTGGCGTTCGCCAATTACGCGATTCCGTCGGAAAGCATGGTCCCCCATCTTGAAGTGGGTGATCGGGTGGTGGTGTCGAAATTCGCGTACGGCTACAGCCGGCACTCGCTGCCGCTCAACCTGGGATTCATGCTGCCCGCGAGCGAGCGTCGATTGTTCGAGCATCTGCCGCACCGCGGCGACGTGATCGTGTTCGTGCATCCGTTCACCGGCAAGACCATCATCAAACGCTGCGTCGGTTTGCCTGGCGACAGCATCGAAGTGCGCGAAGGCGTTTTGTTCATCAACGGCGAAGAGGCCCGCCAGGGCGAGCCGTCGCGCTTGCTGCGCTTGAGTCGGCCGGAGCGAAAGCGCGAATGGGCGGATCGGCGCGAGGAGGCGCTCCCCGGCGGCTACACCCACGCCATGCACAATCTGACAGACGCCGGTCCGCTCGACAATTACGGACCATACGTCGTGCCGAGCGACCACCTGTTCTTCATGGGCGACAATCGCGACAACTCAAGCGACAGCCGCACACCGGGCATGGGACCAGTGCCGATGGAGAACGTCATCGGCCGCGCGGAGCTTGTCTATTACACCAACGGCTGCGGCAACGACCCGACTGTCGCTTGCCCGATGCCGCGCTGGCTCAAGCCTCTGCATCATTGACGCGTGCGTTGTACAAAATAAATTCCGCCCAGCACCAAAGCCGCACCAGCAAGCGCCATCGGTCCAAGCGCTTCGCCGAACAGCGCCCACGATAACCCAGCGGCGGCAAGCGGCTGCATCCACAGCAGCACCGTCGAGACAATAATCGGCAGCCGGGCCACGCCATAGGCGATGAGCCCTTGCCCTCCCGCCTGCACGATGAGCCCGAGCCCGACGACGATCGCCCAACCGCGCCAAGTCCGCGGCAGCAGCGCATCTTCGATTGCGGCGCTCAGGCAGAATGTGAACACCATGGCCGCAAGCGAGGCCCAGAGCATGATCGCGCCGACGCCGACGCGCGCGCCCAGAGCGCGGACGATCAGCAGATAGCCGGCATAGCCAAAGGCGGCGCTAAATCCCAACGCGTCGCCCAACCAACCCTGCTCGACATGTCCCTGCCCCGCGCGCACACGTGCAAGAGTCAGCGTCACTGCGCCGACAAGCGCGACGGCGCCGCCTGCAAGCGCCAGAGGTTTAAGCTGCTCCTTGAACAAGACCCAGGCGAACAGCGCGGCGAACACCGGCGTCATGTTGGCCAACAAAGTCGCGTTAGCGATTGTGGTGAGCCCCAGCGCGGCCGCCCAAAGGCTCAGTTCCAGCCCAAACAGAACTCCAGCGAGCATTAGCCACGCGAGGTCGCGTTTACTCGGCGCCGGCCGCCCCAGCCCCCACAGAGCGAGGATTGGCAACGCAAAGGCGAAGCGCCAGAAATTGGTCGCCTGCGGACCTAGCTCCGAGAGCCGTATCCCGATTGGGGCGAGCCCAATCAACGCGGCGCCAGTCAAAGCGGCCAACACCGCCCGCGCGCGCGGGTTATGCAACATGAGCCGGCACGCGGGTTCTCGCCCCGAAATTGAGGCAGGGATTGAGTGTTTCCGCCGAAGCGCGCGTCAAATCAAGCGCTCCGCCGACGGCCGCCTCCTAGCCGACTGCGCGCTGATCGCCTCCAGAATAATCCAAAGCTCCCGATGCTGCGCCGAACAAATAGCCTTGGGCGTAGACGCACCCAAGCTCCCGCAGCGCCGTGGCGGTCGCGTAATCTTCCACGCCCTCAGCGGTCACATCCAAACCAAGCGCTCTGCCGAGCCCCACCAAAGCGCCAACGATAGTGGCGCTCTCGCGGTTGTGGTTCATCTGGCCGACGAATGAGCAATCGATCTTGAGCCGATCGATCGGCAGTTCGCGCAAAAGAAAGAGTGACGAATAGCCCGTTCCAAAATCGTCAAGCGCCACCCTGACGCCCTGGTTTTTCAGCGACGCTAGCGCACCCTTGCCGCGCGCCATATCGCCGAACATCGCCGTTTCGGTGACCTCAACTTCCAAACGTTGTGCGGGAAATCCGGTTTCGCGCAGCGTACGCAGGACCTTCTCGGGGAACCATTGATCGCGAATTTGACTCGGCGAGATGTTGACGGCGAGCGTAAATTGCCCAGGCGCGGCGAGCGCCTTTCGGCAAGCCTGCGCGAGCAGCGTCCAGAACATCGCGTCCACCAACCCCGCCTCCTCGGCGACAGGAATGAAGCTGGCGGGCGACACCACTCCCATTTGCTCGTGCGTCCAGCGCGCCAGCACTTCATAGCCCGCCAGGCTATGGTCCTTCAACCGAACCACCGGCTGGAAATTTGGAATGATGTCGCCCCGGGCGATCGCCACGCGCAATTCGCCTTCAAGCGCCGCCTTGACCTTCATTTGCCGGTCGAGCGTAGCATTGTAGAACTGGAAAGACCCGCGTGCCTCCTTTGCGTACAGCATGGCGGCGTCGCCGCGGCGAAGCAATTCCACCGCGTCGTCGCCGTCTTCGGGGCAGATCGCCACCCCGATCGATGCCCCGACTACGAGCTTGAGCCCGTTGATCACGATCGGCGCCGCGAGTTCGCTCAACATGCGCTTCGCCGCCGCCGCCACTGCCTCGCGACATGCGGGCCCCTCCAGCAGCACCGCAAATTCGTCGCCGCCCAGCCGAGCAACAAAACTATCCTCGCGCGTGCAGGTGGCGAGCCTCGAGCCTATAGTGCTCAGCAGCTCATCGCCTACGGCGTGCCCATGCACATCATTGATTGGCTTAAACCGGTCCAAATCGATGAACATCAACGCAAACGCCGATTGCTCGTGCGACACCAGCCCCACGCGGCGCTGCAATTCTTCCAGGAAATGGCGTCGGTTGGCGAGGCCTGTCAGCGGGTCGTGCCGCGCAAGCGATTGCGCGCGCGCCTCGGCTGCCTGCCGCTCGCCAATCTCAACCGACAGCGTTTCATTGGCGGTGACCAGGTCCTGCGTTCGTTCGATGACCGCCTGCTCAAGATTGTTGCGCGCCGCGTCAAGCTCAAGGACAGCTTGGCGTCGGTCGAGCTGAGCCTTCACGCGCGCCGTCAACACGCGCAGGTCGATCGGCTTTGAGATGTAATCGTTGGCGCCTCCTTCAAGGACCTTGGCTACCACCCCGCTATCGTCAAGCGCGGTCACCACGATCACGGGCACGCGTTCGGCGTCAAACCGTGCGCGTATGCCCAACAACGCATCGTGGCCGGGCCGATCGGGCATTACCCAGTCCAGCAGCACCAATTCGATGTTCTCTTCGGCGATCAAGTCCTCGATGCCAATCGCGCTTTCGCGCAGCAGCACTTGGTAGCCGCGCCGCTCCAACCGACGACCTAGCATGTCGCGGTTCTGGGCCTGGTCATCGACCAGGAGAATGCGCCCGGGCATCGTCTGCCCTGGCGTACCGTCTTCGCCCTGCGCCACGGACATTAACCACCCCGAACTGGGAACACCACGAAACGGTAGTTTACCATGGGGAAGTTGAAGCGGTGCTAATGAGGGCGGGCGACGCGGCCGGGCGCACGGGCTTTAAGCGGCGTATTTTTCGATCAAGGCGACCAATCCTGCAAAGTCCACGGGCTTGGTGGCGAACCCGTCGCAGCCGGCCTCGAGGCATTCCAGACGGGCGCTCTCCATGGCGTGGGCGGTGAGCGCCACGATCTTCACCTCGCTCCCCCCTGGGGACCTGCGTAAAGTGCGGGTCGCTTCGATGCCAGACATTATCGGCATGGAGATATCCATGAGGATCAGGTCGGGCGCGCAGGTCTTGGCTTTCTCAACTGCTTCCGCGCCGTTCTCGGCCGTGTGGACCTCATAACCGCGGCGAACCAGGCGACGCATAAGCATCTCCCGATTGTCTGGATGGTCCTCTGCAATCAATATGCGCATGCGGCGCCTCCCTTATGCGATCTTGAGCGAGGTGACCGGCGCAGCGGCGGCCAAACCTTCCACGCGCGCGAACCGCAGCGCGGCGGCGGCAAGGAGATCGCGGTCGGCGGGCTTGGTCAGGTGCTCGCACGCCCCCGCCGCAAGCGCTCGGGCGCGAACATCTTCGATAGAGTGAATGATGACGGGAATGCGCGCGGTCTCGGGCGCAGAGAGCGCGTCGAGCACTTGCCATCCGTCCATACCGGGCAGATTCAAGTCCAGCACAATGAGACTCGGCGCCAATTTGCGCGCGCGCGCCAGCCCCTCTTCGCCGGTTGTGGCCGCGATGACCTCAAAGCCGATCCGCGCCAGCGAACGCGTCGCCAAGTCGCGCGACGCTTCATCGTCGTCGATCAGGAGCACAATGCGGCGCAGTCCGTGCGTCGGTTGGCTTTCGGCAGGATGCGACAGCGCAGGGCGCGCTGCGGGACTGAGCGGCAGGGTGAGTGAGAATGTGGCGCCCTGTCCCGGCGCGCTGTGCAGCGAAACTTCACCACCAAGCGCTTCCACAATGCGACGCGTAATCGCCAGCCCCAATCCGGAGCCGCCGAAACGACGCGCAATCTCAGCGTCCGCCTGGGCAAAAGGCGTGAACAATCGGTGCTGCAAATCAGGATCGATGCCGATGCCGGTATCGGCAATATCGATGCGGATGCATTCCTGGCGCCCGCGCATTTCGCGGCGCGCACTAACTGTGATCTCCCCGTCTTCGGTAAACTTCGCTGCGTTTGAAAGGAGATTGAGCAAGCACTGGTTCAGCTTGAACGGATCGGTGCGGATCGCGCCTATGTTCGTATCGACATCGACACTAAGCTTGTTCCCGTTCTTTGCGGCGGCCGGACCAATCGTCGCGACCGCCTCCATGATCAACGCAGCTATGTCGGCGTCGGCAGGCACGATGTCGGCGCGTCCGGACTCGATCTTGGACAAGTCCAGGATGTCGTTAATCAGGCGCAGCAGCTGGCGCGCCGCGCCGAGCACGCGCTCGATATCCTGCAACTCATGATGACGCGCCTGCGCCTCGGCGTCTTCCTGCAATATTTCCGTGTAGCCGATGATCGCATTGAGGGGCGTACGCAGTTCATGGCTCATCGAGGTGAGGAAGCTTGACTTGGCGGCGTTGGCGGCGTCGGCCGCCTCGCGCGCGGCGCTCAAAGTCGCCAACGTCTCAAGGTAAGCGCCGTTGCGCGTCTTCATCTCCGCCTCGAGCGCAATAGTATTCTCGTTCGCGTCGCGCTCAGCGCCAAGGCGTGCATGCAATACGTACGCCATGAGCGCGCCGCCGCCGATGGCGGCGATGAAAGCGGTATCCCAATCGGGCCGCCCGGCGAGAGCAAGCAGAAGCGGGATGATCACGAGCGCTCCCGCGAGCGGCGCCGCGCCAGCAATGGCGGTTATCTTTCCGCCGGACAGGCCAGGACCGCAGAACCGCACAACGCCGGCAATCAGCAGTACCATTGCGGCCGCAAGGCCCGCCCCAGCGCCGTCGAGCGCCAGCGCGATCGGCAGAATCGCGTACGCTGACGCTGTGGTCGTCGTCCAGAGCGCAAGCCGACCAGCGATCGCACGCGGCAATTCGTTGCACTCGGCGCGGCGATAAAGCTCGGCGTCAGCAATGAGGATGGCGGTCATGAGCGCAGCCCAGGCGACCGCCAAATTCTGCTGTAGGATCGCCGCGCCCACGCCCCCTACCAGGATCGCCAATGCGATCGTGATCGGCAACTCGCGCCGGCGCGCATCGGCCGCCATGGCAAGCGCGGAGCGCGGGTTTGGCATTGGGGCGACTCCGATTGACCAATTCGGCCTCGAAGCTGCCCGGATTGAGTGAATTTAACCCTAAATTTTTGGCGCCCGCTCAAGCGACGCGATGAAACATGACGACGCCGGCATTCAGCAGGAAACACCCTACCGAGACCGCGAACAGCCATGGGAAACCAGCGACGGAGACCTTTCTGCGGGCCCTCGCCTCCAGCACCGCGCCAATGACCACCAAGATTGCGGAGGCGACCACGGTCCACACCTCGTTTTCATGCATAAAATCATGTACTTGCAATAAGTTCCTGGACGCAAGCGTAAGCGTGGAGGCGGCGCCTGCGGCCGAGACAACACCCATCACGACGATCGGCAGGCCGCAGCACAGCGTGTGCAGGCCAACCAGCGCAGCATGGGTCAGATGCGCGTCCCGGCCCGCCCGTGTGACGTTACGTTGTAACATTACAACGCAATTAGTTCGACCTTTCTCGTTCGTCAAGCCTACCCCGCCGGACCTTGCTGGGCTTGCCGCGGCGATCAACTTGGCCCAAATACCCCGGTGAGGGTTGCCGTCATGTGGAATTTGCTGGTCACGGTACGCGATTTTCTGCTCGCGCTGGCGCTCGCGTGGGTGGGTATTACGTTTCAGCCGAAAGCGGCCGCGCCCGAGCAGCCGCCCTGCGCCGCCAGCGAGGCGGCCGCTTGCGCGCCCGTTCGCGGGGATTGACGAAAGCGCGGCAGCCGCAGCTGGCGTTCGCGCTTGATCGGGGAACGGTGTTGCGTCTTGAGTGGGGCCGACCGCCGTGCTGGAGGCGGCCGCAGCCCCGGGTGCCGACGCTCCTATGGAATCGGATGAAGCTCTGCTGCTGACGCGGGCGCGCGGCGTGCCTACCGGGCGGCTTGCGCTCGCCATCGCCGCGCTGTGGGTGGTGGGGGCATCTGCATGCGCCTTCGCGCTCCTTGGGCCGCTGCGTTTCTCGGCGCTGAGCACGGTGGAAATACTGGCGCTCGCAGCCGCAATTTTCTTCCCCGCGGCGATGGCGCTGTTCGCGGCGGCGGCGGTGCGCGACAGCGCCCGTGCGCGCGCCGAGGCGACGCGCTTGGCGGACGCTGCTGATCGCCTGCTCAATCCCCAAGCCAGCGCCAGCGAAGCGGCGCGTCGGGTGACGTTGAACATGCGCGGTGAGATCACCGCGCTTGACCAGGCGCTGGAGCACACTCTGGCGCGGTTGCGCGAGGTGGAGGGGCACATATCGCGCCAGGCCGCAGCCGTCAGCGGCGTCGCCGACCAGGCGAAGGCCGGGGCCAACGTCATGATCAGCGGCATGGAGCGCGAGCGCGACGAATTGCTGCGCATCTCACAGGATCTGAACAAGCACGCGCAATTGATCGGCGATTCCATATCGCGCCACACCAGCTCTATCGCTGCGGCGGCCAAACAGGCGGAGGCGGAAGTGCGCGCGGCCGACCAAGCGCTCGACCACCGGCTCACTTCGTTCGGCGCCGCGGCCGCGCTGATCAGCGACCGCACGCAGGGGCTGTCGGCGGCGGCGCAGGGCTCCGCCGATTCCGCGCTGCGTCTTGAGTCCGCGCTCGCGAACGCATTGGAGATATTGACCAAAGCCGCGGATCTCACCGACGCGGCGCGCCAATCCGCCGAGGCGGCTAGTTTGGCGGCGAATTCCTCCGCCGGCGCCATGCGCGATAGCACAGCGCGCGCCGTCGACGACGCCAAACAGGCGGCCGATCTTATCCGCGGCGAGGCGTTGAGCATCGAACGCGAAGCAGCCATTGCGCTCGAGCGTTTGCGGGAAGCCGCCGAGGCCGCGCGCGAAGCGGCGGCCGAGGCGAGAGCGGCGGCCGAAGAAGTTCCCGCGCCGAGATCAGCGCCGCGATCCGATCCCGAGGACGAGTACGATCCCTCGTGGCGCGAAGCGCACGATCCGCTGGAAGGCCCTGCCCCGCGCCGCGCGCCGCCGCCGCGTGGCGATGGGCGCCAAACCAGCGACGATTGGACCTGGCGTGACCTTCTCTCCTCGTCCTCGGTGGATCAGCCACCGCGCCAGCGAACCCGGCGCGAACCCGAACCGGCGGCAGGTCATGTACGCCGCCAGGAGCCCGAAAGCCGGCAGGCAGAGCCTCCGCACCCAGTAATTGCCTCGATCGAGGCGGCGGGCCTCAAGCTCGACGCGGTGTTTTCGCCATCAGGACTTGAGCGCATTGCGCAGCGCGCGCGCTCGGGAACCCAGGCCCGCCGCCGCGCCGTGCAGGACGCCGCTCACGATGCGGCGCACCTATTGAGCACACACCTCGCCGCCGACGCCGACGCCAACCAGGAGGCCATGCAATTCCTGCGCACCGAGGGCGCGCGCATCGCCGACCTGTTGGGGCGCGGGCGTGCGGCGATGAACGCCGAGGCGACCCGCCTGTTCCTGCTGATCGACGCTGCTTTGGGCTGAGTTCGGCTGTTGCGCTCACCGCGAACGCCAGATTGCCTCCAGCCACGCCGGCGATGACCCGCCTTCGGAAGGCGCGCCTGCGCGTGCGAGAAACAGATGCCGCACGATCTCGGCCTGTTGTTCGATATTGTACGAATTCAACACAGCCCCATCCCGCACGGCATAGTCATACGCATGCGCGCCGAGCGCACCGAGCTTTGCCAATGGTAACATGATCCCGCGCTCGGCCTGCCACACATGCGCCAATTCGTGGATGAACCACCCCTTCTCGTGCAATTGCGCGGATGCGAAATCCTCGCGCGCGCGCCAGCGCGAAAACACAATGCCGCGCCCAAGCGGAACCATGGCGCTAAAGAGCATTGGCGGAAGCCGCCACACGCGCACGCCTAGCCACGGAATTTCGCCGCCGAACACAGATCGGCCAAGCTCGATTTCGCCGTCGTTGAGCGCGCGCCGCGTGAACGGCTTCATGCATTCTCTGTCAGGCGCCATGCTTGCTTCCATGCCACGGTCCAATCGCCGAGAAAATCCCAACGGTGGGCGCGACAAGCAACCCGAGCATCGCTAAGATAGAGGCATGGCAGCCGCTCTCGAAGTATTGGTCGGCCGCATCGAGACCTTGTCGCTCGACGCGGTCGTCAACGCCGCGAATACCCAATTGGCGCCAGGAACCGGCGTCGATGGGGCCCTGCGGGCTGCTGCGGGGCCTGAGCTGACCGAAGCGACCAGCGCGTTGGCGCCGCTCGATGTGGGCGCAGCAGTGCTGACGCCTGGGTTCAAACTTGCGGCCCGGTATGTCATCCACACTGCTGCGCCGATCTGGGACCAGGATGGCGCCGAGGGCGAGAAAGTCGCCGGGCTGGCGCGCTGCTACCTCTCTGCAATCGCACTTGCCGAAGAACATATGCTACCCGCGATCGCGTTCCCCTGTCTGGGCACCGGAAACTATGGCTGGCCGCGGGGCTTCGCCTGCGCCATCGCCATTGCGGCTTGCGAGGAAGCGCTGGAAGCGGCGCCGAACGTCAAGCGTGTGGTGTTCTGCTGTTTTACGGAGGCGGATGCGGAACTGTATCGGAAGGGGTTGGCGGAGTGACACCCCACCGCTTCATCCGCCCAAAACCTCAAGAAACCGTAGTGGCGCGCCGCGAGCCGGCGCAACCAGCGCCCCGTCGCGCATCACCACGCGCCCGCGTATCATTGTCGCCATCGGCCAGCCTTGCGCTTCGAAGCCGTCGAACGGCGTCCAGCCGCAGCGTGTGGCTTGGTCCTCGGCGCGGATGGTGCGGCGCGCGGCCATGTCCACCAGCGTGAAATCCGCGTCATAGCCGAGCGCGATGCGGCCCTTGCCTTCGATGCCGAACACGCGCTGTGGGCCGGCGCTGGTGAGGTCGATGAAGCGCGCCAGGCTCAATCGTCCCTCGTTCACATGCGTCAGCATCACCGGAACCAGCGTCTGCACGCCGGGCATGCCGGAGGGCGATTTCGGATAGGGCTGCGCCTTCTCCTCGCGCGTGTGCGGGGCGTGATCGGTGCCGAGCACATCCACCACGCCTTGCGCAATGCCGAGCGACCAGAGCGCTGCGCGGTCGGCGGCGTAGCGGATTGGCGGGTTCATCTGCGCGAAGCCGTTGAGCCGCTTGTAAACCTCAGGCCCCTCGAAGCTCAGAAATTGCGGCAGCGTCTCCACCGTTGCGACATCCTTCGCGGTCGCGAGGAAATTCATCTCTACCGCTGACGACACATGCAGCACGTGTACGCGCCTGCCATGCTTGCGCGCTACCGCGACCAGGCGCTGCACAGCCATGAGCGCAGTGATGTCGTCGCGCACCTCCGGATGCGACGTCCAATCGCCCTCGCGCGCAAGCGCCTTGCGCTCCTGCAGCCGCGCTTCGTCCTCGGCATGGAAAGCGCCGCGGCGACGGATGTTGCGCAACACCTTGTCAAGGCCGTCGTCATCGCCAACCAGCAGCGTTCCCGTAGACGAGCCCATGAAAGTCTTCACGCCGCAGCAGCCGGGCAGGCGCTCCAACTCGCCCAAATGCTCTGCGTTCTCGACCGTCGCGCCAACATAGAAGGCATGATCCACATGGGCGCGGCCCTTGGCGCGCTTGAGCTTGTCGGCGAGCGCGTCTGCGTTTGTGGTCGGGGGCGCCGTGTTCGGCATTTCGAACACTGAGGTGACCCCGCCCAGAGCTGCCGCGCGCGTGCCGGTCTCAAGATCCTCCTTGTGCTCGTTGCCGGGCTCGCGGAAATGCACCTGCGTGTCGATCACACCCGGAAGGACGTGCAGCCCCTTGGCGTCGAACACTTCTCCAGCGCTCGCCTGCCCCAAATCGCCGATCGCGGCGATGCGACCGTCGCGGACGCCGATGTCGCCTAACCCCTGGCCAGCATGACTAACGATGTTTCCGCCGCGTACGATGAGATCGTAGTTTTTCATCGGAGCCCTCCGGCATGCAGCAAATCGATGGCGGCGGCCTCGACCGCATCGATGCTGACATCCTCCATTGCCGCGCGCGCGTCCAGCCTCGCCGCTTCCTCCAGCGCCCTGCCGCGCAGCGTCCGCGAGCGTGAGCCATAGGGCGCGCGCACCCGTTCGTCGGTCGGGCCGAACAAAGTCAGCGTTGGCGCGCCGGCTGCGGCGGCGATGTGGGTCAGCGCGTTGTCGTTGCCGATGACGATGGTGGCGCGCTCCATCAAGGCCGCCGCCGCCAGCAGGTCTGGCGTCAAGCCGAAATCGCGAGCCTCGACGCCGTCGGCGTCGAGGCTGCGAACGATCGCGCCGGTAATCGCGGCGTCGCGGGCGGCCGCGCCCATTATTGCGATGCGCGCGCCGGCGAGTTCGCCGCCCACCAAACGGCGCGCCACCGCCGAGAAGCGTTCAATAGGCCAGCGTTTGGCTTCGCTCGCCCCGCCTGGCGCGAGCACGAGGAGCGGGGTGGCGTCAGGCGAAATCGCCGCCGCCGCCGCGCGCGCTTCCTCATCGAGCCACAGTACAGGCGCGAGCGCACGCTCGGCCCCGCATGCGTCAGCCCAATCCTCGGCGCGGTGACGCAAGAGTGGCGCGGCGCGCAAAGCAACGCGGCGGCGCGACGGTGCGAGCAGACCAGCCATGGCGTTCCTGGCGTCGATGACGATGTCGAACCGCGCCCCGCGCACTCGTGCAAACAGGGCAAAGCTCCAAGCCGCGCCAGGCGGCAGCCATACCCGCGTCGCTGGCGCCGCGCGAAGCAGCGCCGCCGCCTCCGGCGCGGCGGACATAGTGGCCACGTCCCCCGCCTCTAACACGTGCGCCAAGGCGCCGGTGGCGAGCACGGTTTCACCCAAATCTTCGGGCGCGAGAAAAAGAACCGATTTCATGATCGCTTTAGGCGTGACGGCGAGTAAACGTGAAGTCAACGGAGCGCTTGCACTACGTTTAAACGCACGCCAAGTAACCAATTATGGCAGCCCCCCTCCGCCTAGACCGCTCGCTCATTCGCGTTTCCGGTCCCGACGCCGCGAACTTTCTCAACAATCTGCTGACGCAAGATGTCACGCTTCTGAGGCAAGCGGACGTGCAATACGCGGCTCTGCTCAACCCGCAGGGAAAGGTCGCCGCCGATACATTGCTGTGGGCCGACGGCGACGATTGTTTCGTGATTGAGACCGCCCCTTCCTTCGGCGCCGACGTCGTGCGCCGCCTGAGTTTGTACAAATTGCGCGCGCAAATCTCGATCGAGGATATCTCGACGACTTTATCGGCGCTCTGGAGCCCGCACCTTTTCGAGCACGCGCGCGCCGATCCGCGCATGCCCGACGGCGCCTTGGGCTGGCGGCGACTTGCGCCAGGCGCCGACGCGCAAGACGGCGCCGCGGCATACGACGCGCATCGCTTGGCGCTCGGCATTCCCGATCTTACCCGGGACGCCGCGCCAGAAGAAGTGTTTGCCCTCGAAGCATTGCTTGAGGAATTGCACGGCGTTGATTTTCAGAAGGGCTGCTTCGTCGGTCAGGAAAACGTGAGCCGCATGAAGCGCCGCGGCACCACGCGCCGGAAGTTCTGCGCTGTCCGGTTCGACGGCGAGGCGCCGGCGCCGGGAACGCCGGTTCTGGCCGGCGACATTGCAGTCGGCACACTGAGGTCCAGCGGATCTGGCCAAGCCATTGCATTGCTGAGGCTGGACCGGGCGCTCGCGGCGGACGCTGCCTTGACCGCGGCGGGAAAGCCGGTCCGGCTCACGCCGCCGTCTTGGCTTCTGCTGCCCGCGAGTTCATAATGGCCCCTCAAATCTAGAGTTTGGGGGCGTCATGGTGCGAGCTTTGTTTGCGATCGCGGTTGTGGGGCTAAGCGCATGCGCCTCCACGGATAACAGCGCGGCGGCGGGAGCGCGCGCCGAGTGCCAGGCTCAAGGCCTCCCCGAAGGCGCGTTGATGAACGAATGCATCGCGCGAATGGAGGAGGCTGTGCGCACGGCGCGGGAAAATGGCGGAGCGCCGCCTGCGCCGCGCCCGCCTGCCCAACCGCGACCCCGGTGAAGCCATTGCCGCAGCCCCGAAAGTTGACGCTCGGGCGCCCTGCGGCTATGCGCAAAAAATTGGCCGATACGCCGTGGCGACGGTTTCAGGACAGCGTGCTTTGACCATCGTCATCTCCGCGACCGGGCTTTACACGCCGCCCTTCTCTGTCACCAACGCAGAGCTGGTTGCCTCCTACAATGCCTATGTCGATCGCTACAATAGCGAGCACGCCGAAGATTTGGCCGCTGGAACGCTGCCCGCGCTGCAGCATTCAAGCGTCGAGTTCATCGAGAAGGCCTCTGGCATCAAGCATCGCTTTGTGTTGGATAAACAGGGCCTGCTCGATATCGAGCGCATGGTTCCCGATATTCCAGAACGGCCGAACGAACAGCTTTCGCTGATGGCGGAAGTGGCGGTGCTGGCCGCGCGCCAAGCCTTGCAGCGCGCGGGCCGCGATGCGCGCGATGTGGACGCAGTGATTTGTTCGTGCTCCTCGCTGCAGCGGCCCTACCCGGCGCTGGCCATCGAAGTGCAGAACGCGCTGGGCGCCGGCGGTTTCGGCTACGACATGAACGTCGCCTGCTCCTCGGCCACGTTCGCGATCCAGAACGCCGCCGACATCGTGCGCGCCGGCCACGCGCGCTCAGTGCTGGTGGTGAACCCCGAACTCTGCACCGGCCACCTCAATCTGCGTGACCGCGACACCCATTTCATCTTCGGCGACGCCGCCGTCGCCATCCTGGTCGAGCACGCCGAGATCGCCCCACCCGGCGCATGGGCCATTCTCGGCAGCAAATTGCAGACGCGCTTCTCCAACAACATCCGCAACAATTTCGGCTTCCTCAATCGCTGCGATCCGCAATGGAAGGACATGCCTGACAAGCTGATCACGCAGCAGGGCCGCAAAGTGTTCAAGGAAGTGGTGCCGATGGTGTCGGAGATGATCCTCCAGCACATGACCGAACTGGAGTTGAAGCCGACCGACCTGCGCCGCATGTGGCTGCATCAGGCCAATTCGAACATGAACCGCCTGATCGCCGAGAAAGTGCTAGGCCACGAAGCCAGTCAGGACGAAGCCCCCACCGTACTTGACCAATACGGCAACACCGCCGGCGCCGGCTCGATCATCGCCTTCCACAATCACCGCGCCGACCTCGTCGCTGGCGACAAGGGCCTGATCTGCTCCTTTGGCGCAGGCTACAGCGCGGGGAGTATTTTTGTGCAGAAGGCCGGCTGACGGCGCTTCCGACAAGTTGAAACCTCCCCGAGGCGCGCCGCGTCGGGGAGGTTCATTTTTCTACTTCAGTCGTAGATGTCAGCCCGCCGGTACGCCCGGCGTTTGCTTGACCATGCCGAGCCCTGTCGCCACCAGGCCCGCGCCGGCGAGACCGATCAGCCAGCCACCGAGGCCGAGTTGCAGCGCTTGGTCAGCCATCGCCGCCGCCTGTTGCGCCATCTGCGCCATCTGCGCGTTGCCGCCCGCGGCGGATGTCGCGTCCGAGATCGCCATGGATTTGCCAACGAAGAACAATGCCACCGCCGCCACCCCGAGTCCGCCGACGATCAATTCATGCAGCTGGTTTCGCTTGTTGGTGAGGTTGGTGAACATCAGCCAGGCCGCACCCGCCGGGATCAACCAGACCAGATAGACCAAATTCATCATCATCAATTGGCCGTTGGCCTTGTCGCGCGCTGCCCGCTGCGCCATCGCCATTTCGGGGCTGTATTGCATTTCGGCATCGGAGACGTTCGCCGCCATCTGCAGGCCGGGCTTGGCCATCTGCGTTATGTTGGGCAATCCGATTGCGGTCGGGTTGAAGATGCCCATGGCGCTTACAAACGGCATGAAAACCGCGGCGATCAGCATAATCAGCGCAAGCACGGTCGATGGTAGATTACCCTTTCGTGTGTAGGCTCGCGCATAACGCGCACGCTCAGCTTCCGTTTGCGCTCTGCGTTCTGCCGCTTCGCGACGCTCCCGCTCCTCCCGCTCCGCAATTGCGCGGCGCTCGGCTTCGGCCCGCACTTTGCGTTCCATTGCCTCGCGCGCGCGGCGTTCGGTCTCCTCCCGGGCGCGGCGCTCGCGGGCTTGCTGCTCGATCCTAACGCGTTGAGCCTCTTCGGCGTCCCGGGCGCGGAGGAGCTCATCTACTGTCATAAATAGCGCGCTGTCTTCGTGCTCATCCATCCACAGGCGCAACTCCGAAGCTGTCGCCTGGATATCGAGCGCACCGAAGCGCTCGATATCCATTCTCCCACACAGTTTCCCGATCCGACGCAGAACGCTCTTCCAGCCTGAATGCAGGTCGCTCGGCGCATTTAGCCACCCGCGCAAATCCTCGGCGTGGCTTGTGTTGAAGGGTGCCGGAGGGTCAAAGCCGTCCGGCCCGGCGACGTAGCAAGCGGCTAGTTTTTTTTGGGTGAACCCGATCATCGCCTCGGAATTCACCCATTCTGACTCTCGCGCCGCCGGTGACCAACAAACAAGGATCGCTTTCGCCCCGCGCGCCTCGCGATCGATTTCGGAATTAAAGGTATCTCCAGCACTCATGCTGGCGTCGAACCAGACCTTCAGTCCCAGTTCACGCAGCTTCGCAGCAAGACGCTCCACTTCAGGGCGCTCGTTTCGCTTGTAAGAAATGAAGACGTCAGCCAAGCAACGCTCCCCGGGAGCAAGCCGACAAGAGCTGCTACCCCGCCGGCATGCCGGGCGTTTGCTTGACGATGCCTAGCCCAGTCGCCACCAGGCCTGCGCCGGCCAATCCGATCAGCCAGCCGCCGAACCCAAGCTGTATCGCGGCACTGGCCATCGCCGCCGCCTCCTGCCCCATGCCACCAACTTGGCCAATGACCATGGATTTTCCGAAGAAGAACAGCAGCACTGCCGCGATCCCAAGTCCGCCAACAATCAATTCATGCAGCTGGTTTCGTTTGTTGGTGAGGTTGGTGAACATCAGCCACGCCGAGCCGGCAGGGAGCAACCAGACCAGATGGATAAGGTTACTCACCATCAGATTGCTACGGGCGCTGTCACGCGCGGCGCGCGTCTGGATCGCCATTTCTGGGCTGTATTCCGCCATCTGCGCGATCTGAGCATCGGGCGTGTTCGCCGTACCCTGCAGCGCCGGCTTCATCAGTTCGACTTGGGACGGCAGCCCCAGAACTGTGGTGCCCGTGGAGCCCAGCGGCCCCATGCTCATTTGCACAAACGGCATGAAAAACACGGCGATCAGCATAATCAGCGCAAGCAAGGTCTGCGGCTGGTTGCGTACGATGCCCATGACGTTGGCGCCGCCGGGGCTGGAGGCCGCGCCACCCAAGGCCGCGCCAATCCCCGAAAGATCGATCGAGGCGCCGCTCTTCAGCGGATAGATTTCCGTGGCTTTGCCGTCCTTGACGACAAAATCCACGTCCTCGCCGGCCGCCGCAGCGCGCGGCCCCTTATAATCGCCGGATGCGAAGGAATAGCGGTTCCCGTCTTCGCCGTTTACAGCGCCTGCGCCAGTAGCGGCGTCGAAGCCTAGAATACGACCCTTCATGCTCAGCCTCCCAAGATCAAGAAGTCGTAATCTCGCAGCCTTCCACAACCGTCAAGGGCAATCGGATGGGACCAGCCCGCGCACCACTGACACAAAACTTGCAAATTCGCGCTTTCCGCGCCATGTAGGGCGTGAATTTGCGCGGACCTCGCCACCCTGGCGCGGCGCGCATTCCCTCAATTTGGAGCCAATCCGATGGCGCATCCCCTATTCGGCGCCGGGCAGCGCGTAAATGTCGCCCACGCCGGGCGCGTTTCCACCCCGGCCGGAATTTACAACGTCGTCCGCGCCCTCCCCGCCGAGCATGGCCCGGTGCAATACCGGATCAAGAGCGACACCGAAGCCTTCGAGCGCATCGTCGACGAAACCCGGCTGGAAGCGGTGCAAAACTAATCGCTGAATTGCACCGCCTCGGTTTGCCTTTGCCTAACCTTCGCGCGCGCGAAGAAGCGATCCGTCACCACCCGCATGTCCGTCCCCTATTCTGCTCCTGCAGCCAGGTCATCAACGGCGTGAAGTAGCGCACCATGGCGCCGCCATCCATTTGTCGCGTGCCGGTGAAGGCTTCGAGCGCGTCAGGCCACGGGCGCGAGGCGCCCATTTCCATCATCGCATTGAAGCGTGCGCCGACTTCCGCGTTGCCGTACACGGTGCAGCGGTGCAGCGGGCCTTCCCATCCAGCTTGCCGGCAGGCGGCTTCGTAGAATTGGAATTGCAGCACGCGGGCAAGGAAATAGCGCAGGTACGGCACGTTGTTGGCGATGTGATATTTAGCGCCGGGATCGAACGCGTCGGCAGGGCGCGTATTGGGCGGACGGATGCCCTGGTAGCGCGTGCGCAAATCCCACCAGGCTGAATTGTAGTTCGCGGGCGTGATCTGGCCGCGGAATACGCGCCAGCGCCATTGGTCCACCGTGATGGCGAAGGGCAGGAACGCGATCTTGTCGAGCGCCTGGCGCAGCAGCAGCGCATTGTCTGCGGCGGGGCCAGGAACTTGGTTTTGACGCAGCAGACCAATGCGCACCAGATAGTCCGGCGTCGCGTTCAGGGCGATGAAATCGCCAATGGCTTCATGGAAACCGTCATGCGCGCCGTTCTGGAACAAGAATGGCTGCTGCTGGTAGGCGCGCTGATAATAATTGTGCCCGAGCTCGTGATGGACGGTCTGGAAATTGTCGGCGTCGATCTGGATGCACATCTTGATCCGCACGTCGTCGCGCGAGTCGAGATCCCATGCGGAGGCGTGGCAGACCACGTCGCGGTCGCGCGGACGGGTGAGCTGGCTGCGCTCCCAGAAGGTATCGGGCAACTCCGGCAGGCCGAGCGAGGTGTAGAAGCGCTCGCCCGTCTCGACCATTCGGCGCGCATCGTAACGCTGGCGTTGCAACAGCCGGGTGACGTCCACGCTCTGGCGGGTGGGCGGCGCGACGATGTCGGCGATGCCGCCCCATTCCTGCGCCCACATATTACCTAAGAGATCGGCGCGGATCGGCTGGTCGAGCGACTGCACTGCTTCGCCGTAACGAGCGCTCAGACGCGCGCGCACGAAGCAGTGCAATTGCTCGTAAAAGGGCTGCATCTGCCCCCAAAGGCGCTCAACTTCGTGCTCCATCTGGTCGGCGGGCATGTCGTAATTGGAGAGCCAATAATCGCCCACATTGGGAAACCCGAGGCCCTGCGCGCCCTCGTTGGCGATTTCGACCATGTGTGCGTAATCACCAGCCATGGGCGTGGCCACAGCGTGCCACTCGGTCCACATCTCTTCGAGACGCGCGGGATCGCGCACCGTCCCCATCAGCGATTCTAGCTCGTCGAGAGCGACCTGGCGGCCCTGATAATCGATGCGGCCAGTGGAATAGATCGAAGAGAGACGGGTGGTGATTTGGGCCAGCTCGTCTGCGGCGCCGGCGCGTTGCGGCGCTGGCAGCGTCAGCGAAAGGCGCAGGAGGTCGATCTTGCGGCGCACGTCGGCCGGCAGCTCCAAACCCTGAAATTGCGCCGCGCCGCTCGCCAAGCGCACGCGCGCTTCGGTGCCCGCAGCCGCAACGCGCTGCAGCAGCCATTCGGTGTCGTGATTGATGTAGGTCTCGTAGACCCAACCGGTGTGATTTTCAGTGTCGGCCAGAGTCGCGAGTTCGCGTTCGGCGTTTTCGACATAAGCCTGCGCCTGGGCTGGCGTGGGCGCACCTGCGAGGTTTGCCGGCGTGGGCGGCGCGCTGGGCGTTGTAGCGCACGCGGCGGCCAACGCCACAATCGCGATCCAAGATATGGCGGTGTTCAGCAATGGCTTCGCGAGCATGTTTCCCCCTACAATCCTTCCGCGGCCAGCCATTCGATTCCATCGGCTGACATCATGAAAACAGCGGCGCTCTGTGGTTTGGCGCCGATGGCTGAAAAGAAACGCCGCGCGACGTCGTTCTCGACGCCGGTCGTGATGGCGAGTTCGCGCGCGTTCAAATCCCGCGCGCGTTGGGCCACAGCCGACATGAGTTTCCGCGCTAACCCGCCGCGGCGATGTTCAGGCGTCACGTAGAGTTCGCACAACACCAAGGTCGCGCAGCCGCGGCGGATGTCGTAGCTCTTGGTGATGATGGCGTGACCGAGCAGCGGGCTATTGAGCTTGGCTTGCCCCACCCATGCCTCGAACAGGGCGCTGGACCCGAACCCGTGGGCGCGAATGCGATCGGCGTCGAGCCCCGCCACGACGCCCTCCTCCGCGGCGGCGGCGGCGGCCAATTTGGCGATCGCTTCAGCGTCACGCTGCCCGGCGCGGCGAATGTGCACGCGGCTTTCCTCCGGCGGCGCGGCTCCATTGCGCGCTCAGCCGAACTAAGGCGCAGGCTTGCGCCGGACGCAAGCAAAAGGAGGCTGTTCGACCTTAGAGATCGGTGCCCGGACCGATCGGGCGGTCTTCATGGACCTCCCAAGCAGTACCCGGATTACGGCGCGCCATGAACGCGCCGACCAGTGTCAGGATCACGATGACCGCGACCGCGCCGAGGAACCAGTAAATCATGGCGACGCCAATATGGCCCTATCTGCCGGCAAGTCCAAGCCTGCAGAGCCGATGGGGCTGGTTGTAGCGCCAATTTCGCGTTCCTTACACCACGCAGGCGAATTAACGCCTAGATCGCATGCGCCTCGGCGACGCGATAGGTGATGGCGTCGCCGTCGGCCTCGCGCACGGTGACATATTCGCCCGGACGCAATTCGTGCGCGCCGAGCTTGAACAACGGCTCCTCTGGACCCTCATCCTCCTCATCGTACCAGAAGTACCAATTTGCGCCGCGATGCCTAAGCCATCCGTCAGCCAGTTCGTCATGCGGGTGGAACCGGCGGACAGTGCAGCGCTCGCGCAGGTCGCGCCACAGGGCGGGGTCGAGTTTCGCAGAGGCGTCCAGCGGCGCCTGGATGACGTAGCCATATTCGTCGCTACCATCGGGAAAGCCCGCTTCCGGGTTGCGTCCCAGACGCAGAACGATGCGCGTCAATCCAGACATGGGTTCGCTCCTTCTTTGCGAGCCCGCTTATCCGCGCTTCCGCCGGACACAACATTGAGGCGACGCAAAGAAACAATTATTCCCCGCGCGCTGCCAAAATTAAAGCGGTGTCCCCAAAGGAATAAGCACGCGCTGAGATAGTATTATCTCGTGAGCTAATCAGCAGCGCGATAAGGAAAAAAATGACGCCCAGAGTGAAACTACCCAATCGCGCATGGCTGCTGGCGGCCGTCGCGATTGCGGCGATTGGCATGACGCCCGCCCATGCAGAGGGACCGCCCGCGGCGGAGTTGCACGTGTGGATCGGCAACGAGGCGGGCGATTCCAGTTCGGTTGGCGTGCGCTCCGTAGAAGCCGCATTCTGGCCTACAACGAAAGACCGGCTCGGGGTTCGCTACGACAACAGCCTGAGCCTCGACAACCCGGCTTTGGCGCGTCAAGGCATCGACGCGGAGGGCTATTTTGTCTCCTACTTGCACGATTTTGACGGCCGTTTCCTGCTGCAAGGAGAATACGGGCAGCGCGATCTCGCCAATGGCGGCGAACAGCAAATCTACAAAGGCGAAAGCACCTTTTTCATCGATGGAAGCGCGCTGAAGTTCGGCGCGCAAGTCAGCCCCACCGCCGCCGTCGCTGGCGACTACACTGACACCGTGGTCTGGGGGCAGTACAATTTCGCTGTCTCTGACCGGTGGCGGTTGGAGCCCGCGCTGTATCTGTCGGAAAGCGGCGCGGCCGGCGACCGCGAATGGCGCCTGGCGGGCTATGCCGAATACAATCCCTCTGACGCTTGGCAACTCGGAATCGGCGCCGGCTTCGGCCAAATCGAGAGCGACATCGCGAATGCCGGCGGCGAGGTTTTCAACGCACACGCGCGCGTGACCTTCAACTTGTTCGAGCATCACGCGATCCATTTCCAGGTTCGGCACGAGGATTCGCCGTTGCAAGAATACACCGCCGGCCTGGTCGGCGTTTCCCTGCGCATGCCACGAGGCTGAACATAATCATGAGTATTGTCGAACTCGAGCGCGCCCCGGCGGCTGGCGCGCATACACCGCCTTTGCCCAAGCGGCGCGCGGCGAGGCGAATCCGCAAGCGTCCACACCTGTTTATTGGCGTATTCGTCGCCTGGGCGCTGGCGTTAGCGTGGTTTCACCCACGTATGTGGTCGCTGACCGAGCTAGCCGACGGCGGGTGGGCGTTTGCCTCTATCGCCTATTTTGTGGTCTTCGCTGAACTCGCCTGGCTCTACGGCATTTACAATATCGGCATCGTTGCGACGGCGTTGTTGACGCGGCGCGATCAGCGGGCAGCGCCCGCCTTCCCTGCCTTCGCCCCTGAAACAGCCCCGGCTGTGGCGGTGCTCTACACGACGTGTAACGATTTTGTCGCCCACAGCGCGCGCTCGTGCACCGGGCTCGATTACCCCAATTACCATGTGTACATCTTGGATGACAGCAGCGATCCCGATGCGCGCGCGCGCATCGATATTTTCGCATCCGAGCATCTGGACAAGGTCACGATCGTGCGCCGCGCCACGCGCTCCGGGTTCAAGGCAGGCAACCTCAACCACGCGCTCAACAACCTCATCCACGAGCCCTATTTTGCGGTGGTCGATGCCGATGAGGTGCTCCCCGAGAACTTCATCACCGGCTTGTTGCCGCGTCTCTTGGCCGACGAAAACTGCGGCTTCGTGCAGGCCAATCATCGCAGCCAGCCCGATGCGCGAACCCGCCTGGCGCGCGACATGGGCGTCGGCATCGACATCCACTGGAAATGGTACCAGCCGCTGCGCAATAGGTTCGGCTTTGTGATGTTCCTCGGGCATGGCGCCTTGCTGCGGCGTTCGTGTTGGGCGGAAGTTGGCGGCTTTCCCGAGATCGTCAGCGAGGATTTGGCCTACGCCATCGCCATCCGCGAGAAAGGCTATTTTGGGTTGTTCGCTGAAGACGTGGTGTGCTTCGAGGAATTCCCGGAGACCATTCGCGCGTTTCGCATTCGACACGTAAAATGGACACGGGGTACTTGCGAATTCCTGCATCATTGGATGGGCCGTTTGATCGGCGCCAAAGCCATCACTACGACGGAAAAGCTCGACATCCTGTTTCCGACCCTCAATCTGCCGATGACGTTTTTTTTCTTCCTGTTCATGGTCAACGCGCAATTCCTGTTTCCGTTTGTGCTCGGGCAGGTGGAAACCGTCACCTTCGTAATGATGGGACAGGAACTGACCGCTCCCGTGCTGACATTCCGGGAAGGCGCAACCCGCATCTTTGGCCTCGACTTCTACGCCATCACGCTCATGACCATCGTTGCGCCGATCCTTTGCTTCATTATTGAGCTGGCGCGACGGCCTCTGCAATTGCTGCGCTTTCTGGGGCATTCCACCGCGCTCTATGCGGCGCTGAGCCCGCTCTCGTTTGCGTCGGTGGTAGGCTATGCCGCCACCGGGAAGGCGCAATTTCATGTCACCGGCGACGCCAAGGGCAATGGCGCGAGAAAACGTCCCGCCGGGTTGGCCGCGCAGGTGGGCCGGCTGGCCAGAGAAACCCACCCCGACAGCGACGCGGTGCAGAATTTTGAAAAAGTCATCGGCCTTGCTTTCCTGGTCTCCGCCATCGCCACACTCCAGATCAGCTTCATTGGTGTGGCGCTTGGCTTCATGCTGTTGCCGATGATGCACCGCGCCGGTTGGGGAAACGGTCCCCTGCGTATTCTGGCATGGGCGCCTTTCACCATGATCGCGCTCGGCGTGATGTTCGGCGCGCTCGGCGTCGCGGGGTTGCAGCCGGTGTTTTTCGGTTTCGGCTTCCACTTCTAGCGCCGCGCCCAGAATTTTTGGGCGAACAGCATGGTTCACGCCGCGAAAAGGCTATAACGGCGGCGACTCAGAACGAGAGAAGCCATGGCCCGTCCGGCCCGCACGCAGATTTCCGCCAAGGGCGAGGCGCCGCGCGCGTGGCAACGGATGCTGTCGGGGCGACGGCTTGACCTGCTGGACCCCTCCCCGCTCGACATCGAGATCGAGGATATCGCCCATGGCCTGTCGCGGGTGGCGCGCTGGAACGGGCAGACCATCGGCGCGCATGCTTTCTCGGTGGCGCAGCACTCGCTAGTGGTGGAGGAAATCTGCCGCAAGCTCGCGCCCAGCTGGGATCGTCCGCGGCGGCTGATGGCGCTGCTGCACGACGCGCCCGAATATGTCATCGGCGACATGATCAGCCCGTTCAAGGCAGCGCTCGGGCTCGACTACAAGGCCTTCGAAGCCAAGCTCGAAGCGGCGATACACTTGCGCTTCAGCTTGCCATCGATCGCGCCGCCGGCGGTGAAAGCCACGATCAAGCGCGCCGACATTATCTGCGCCTATTTCGAGGCGGTGCAGCTCGCTGGCTTCACCGATGTTGAAGCGAAGCGCTTCTTCGGCGCGCCGCCGCGCGGGATGGCGCTGAGCCTGAAACCGCTGCCGACGGCGCAAGTGCAGGAAGCGTTTTTGAAGCGCTTTCGCGCACTGCTCGATCCGGCGTGAATCGATATTCTAATGTAGACTTGGACTTGGCCTGACCGAGCGATCCGGCCTATGTTAGGCGCCATGCCTATCATCGTCTGCCCCCTCTCGCGCGCGCCCGAGATTGCCCGTGACCGCAAGCCCTCGCATGTTGTCAGCCTGCTCGACCCAGGCTCGGCGTTTCCTCTGCTTGCGGGTTATGAAGCGGAGCGGCACCTGCGCGTGGGCGTGCATGACATCGAAGCGGAAGCAGCGGGTTTCGATGCCGTGTGCGACAGGCGCATCGCGAGCATTCTCGATTTCGTCGGCGGTTGGGAGCGCTCTGCGCCGATCCTGATCCATTGCTACGCCGGCATATCGCGCTCGACAGCGACGGCCTTCATCACCGCCTGCGCGCATCATCCTGAAGCGGACGAGGCCGCGATCGCGCGCAACCTTCGAGCGTCGTCCTCCACCGCCAGCCCCAACCGCCGCTTCATCGCGCTCGCCGATGCCGCGATGGGCCGCGCCGGCCGCATGATCACCGCCATCGACGCTATCGGGCGCGGGCCGCATTGGAGCGAAGTCGGCGAGGCCGCGCCTTTTACTCTGGCGGTGGGATGAGCGCTCCGAATGACCGGTCCACGCGTCGTCATCGGGCTTTCCGCCGTCATCGTCGCGGCGACTGAGGACGCGCCCTATGTGGTGGTCACGCGCGAGGCTAACGCGCTTGCGGGTCTGCCGTTCGGCTCGTTCGATCCCGCCGGCGACCGTACCCTGGAGCTCTCGCTGCGCGGCTGGGTGAAGGAACAAACCAGTTTCGAGATCGGCTATGTGGAGCAATTGTACACCTTCGGCGACCGCGGGCGCGAAATGCCGCTTGCCGATGTAAAGGGCGAGCGGCCCGACCGAGTAATTTCGATTTCCTATCTAGCGCTGACGCCCTCGCGCGCCGTGCTCGATCGCCCTGAAGCGCGCTGGCGCTCGTGGTATGATTTCTTTCCTTGGGAAGATTGGCGCCGTGGCCGCCCCGCCATCATCGACAGGGTCGTAGCCCCCAAACTTCGCACATGGACCGAGGGCGTCGGCCCCCTCGCCGCGCAACGCCGGAACCGTGCGCGGTTGGCGTTTGCGCTAGACGGAGCGGTATGGAACGAAGAACGCGCATTGGAGCGTTACGAATTGCTCTACGAAGCAGGGCTTGCGCCCGAGGCCGCACGCGATCGGGTTCGTTTCGAAGGAAAGCCGGCGCCCGAGATCGCCGCGACGCCCGGCCTCGGCGAGCCGATGATTTCCGATCACCGCCGCATCCTCGCCACCGCGATCGGACGGCTGCGCGCCAAGATCAAATATCGACCCGTGATCTTCGAACTGGCGCCGGAAATGTTCACGCTGCTGCATCTGCAACGCCTGGTGGAAGCGATCTCCGGCCTTGAGCTGCACAAGCAGAATTTCCGCCGCCTGCTCGATCGTTCGGGTTTGGTCGATGGCACGGGTCAGTTCGACGCCAGCGCCGGCGGACGCCCGGCCGAATTGTTCAAGTGCCGACGCGAAACGTTGGCGCAGCGCCCAGTCGGCGGCGTCAACGTGCCGGCGCCGCGCGGGGAATAGGCGCTGCTTTCGATAGCGCGTCATTGCGTCAGAAGCACCAATAAGCCGCCACCCGCGACCACGGGGCAAGCGTCATCGTCGTGCGTTTCCCCAACTGGAAACGCCAACTTACATTCCATTCTCCCGCACGGGAGACGGGGCGCGTTGTCGGCGCCGAGTAGTCTCTAGGGTTCGGCCTGCGCTCTTGCGAGCCTCGGCCGATTGCGCGTTCAATGCGCCCCGTATCCGATCGTTTGTCCCGGTGTGGGCCGGGGAGTTGTACGTGACCAGCGATGGCTGGCTCGCCTCCTGCACGGCTCGCTTCCGGGACAACCCATCACCGAAGGATGATCCCTTGGGGCTTAGCTCCATGCCCGCTTCACCGGTGTTGTACGCGGCGCCTCCGAGCGCCGGACGCTTCGGTTTCACTCCCCGAAGCCAGATTTTCAGACCAACGCCGCTTGCGCTTTGTTCATCGCCGTACCGATCGTGTCGCGCACCTCTCAAAGTTTCGGAGCTCTTCGAAATCTCCCGTATGCGGACGAAAGCATTGTACAACAGCGCGAACTCGGTCGGATAGATTTTGTTGAATGCGTGTGTTATCAATGACATAATAAGCGTTTTCGCGGGATTGGGGTGGATCTATCCCCCATTTTGGCGTGTTTGGAGCGCGGCGCTCCAATTTGAAACGCCGGCGGTCGCGGTCCTACTTGGAAAGGGCGGTGCGTGCGTTGGAGCGCGGCGCTCCGCGCTGCTTGGGCGCAAACTTGAAACGCCGATGCTTGTGATTAGGACCGCGAGCCTTCAGGCTCGCTTGCGCTGACCTTGCAAGCATAAGCGCCATGCGAGCCTGAAGGCTCGCGGTCCAACTTGGAAAAGGCGGTCCAAGGGCGAGCCTGAAGGCTCGCGGTCCAACTTACGAACAACGGCGCGTGTTTGGACCGCCGGCGTCCCGGCTTGTGGTGCTTGCTACCGCCCAGCTTGTATGCGTTTGCAACACCGATGCCGGCGAGGACGCCGGCGGTCCAAGGGCGAGCCTGAAGGCTCGCGGTCCAACCTGCGAACAACGGCGCTACGCCACGGGCCCCTCGCCCGCCGCCTCGATCCCATAGGTCAGCGGATCGACCAGCACGCCATCGACCATCACCTCAAAATGCAGATGCACGCCGGTGGCGTTGCCGGTGGCGCCCATGCGCGCGACCGGCGCTCCAGCCGCTACGAAAATGCCCGAGCGTAGGTTCGGATCGATCTCGTTCAGATGGGCGTATCGCGTGACGACACCCGCGCCGTGCTCGATCTCAAGCACCAGGCCATAACCGCCTTGCCAATCGGCGCTACGCACCCAGCCGTCGGCGGCGGCGTAAATGTAGCCGCCATCCGGGTTGGCGAGATCGAGCCCATTGTGCTGACGGCCACCGCCATCGGCACTACCGCGCCAGCCGAAGCCGGAGGAAAGGCAGGCGCCCTCCGTGGGATTTCGCAACAGCGGGCCGGCGGGGGTGAAGATGTAAGGCGTGTAGAGCGCCGCCTCGCCGCGCGCGCCGATAGGGCCGAGGTTAGATCCGGTCCCGCGATGGCACGCCAACAGCTCGGCGTGCAGCGGCGCCGAGGCTGCACCTACATACGAATTGGGTATGGCGGCGGGGCCGCCGACGACAATGGGCGCGGGGGCGTAAGAAGCGTTCGAAATTGCGCACCCGGCCAGCGCAGCGGCGGCGATCCCCACAGAACTCAGGCTGTACCCCATCGACTCTGTCCCGCTAGCTCCCCCTTTCCTATCGGCTGCCCTGATCTAGCTGAACCCACTATGAACAACGGAAAAAAAACACCGTGGCGATGGAATAAGTTCCTGGGGGCATCGTAGTTAACGTGGAGCCCCCCGGCCCCGCGGGCCGCCCCCGCCAGAACCGACGTGTAGACGTTCCCCAAAGTGATCGCAGGGATCCCCTGGGAAGGGACCCGGCGGGCGGCGGACCCAGCTCTTCCCTCAACCGATCGGCGGCGCACGGCGCGGCAACAACGTCCACCAGCGCGCGGTCGCGTTCATGCTCTCGGCAGCGCGCCCGGCTTCGGGCCCAGCGCCGAAGAACACGTCTCCGCGCAAAGGACCGCGACGGATCGCGCCGCCAGTGTCCTGCGCGACCAGCAACCGACGGAACGGGGCGTCGTTGTATCGGCCGTCAACAAACACCAGCGCGCCGTATGGATGGTAAGCAGGGTCCACCGCGATTGAGCCAAGCGGCGTCAGCGGTACGCCGGCGGCGCCGCGCGGTCCTGCACTTGGGTCGTCGATCGCCTCTTCGCTGAAGAAGACATAGGAGGGGTCCGCATTCAGCGCTTGGCGTGTCGCGTCCGCCCCCCGCGCATCGCTCCAAGCTTTGAAATTGGCCCAATTGGCGCCGCCTGGCAGCTCTCCCGCATCGCGCAGCGCCGCAAGCGCAGAGCGCCAGCGATAGCCATTCTGGGCCGCAAATGCCGCGCGCGCCTGCCCGCCATCAGGGAAGGCGAGGCGCCCTGAACCTTGAATTTGCAGATTGTAGACGTCTACTGGATGCGCCCATGCGAACGCGCGACTTGCATCGCTCCTTATCTCACCACGTTGCGGATACGGGCGAACCACATCACCGACGATCTGGCCGGTCAACCGCCGCGGCGCGCCGCGCAGCGCCTGATCGTCATACGCTTCTGCGAAGGCAGCGAGGTCTACACTGACGAGATCGCCTGGCTTGAGCATAAGTGGAGCGGAGAAGGTCGTGTCGGGCGTACGCCGCGCTTGGACAATCGGTTCGTAGTACGCGGTGAGCCTCGCTTCTCCCTGCCCTTGCACCGATTGCGGCGTGAAAAACGTCTCGAAGAATGCCCGCTCGTCGCCCGCAGCAACGGAAGAGGCGGCCGCGCAAGCAGGCGCCCAGTCGCCGACGACCCCGCCATAGCGTCCCCCGCCAGGCAACGCCGCATCCGCCGCCCGCTGCGCGCGCCCAGCGCACGCGCGCTGAAACGCGTTGAGGGCCGGCGCCAATTCGGCCTCGCGCCAACCAGGCAAGTCCGCGAAACGCGCTGGCGCGAGGGCAAACGGAATGGCTGGCTCACCTGGGCGCCCAGCCGGCCGCGGCCCAGCGCTGGCGCAAGCCGCGACGAAAAGCAAAAGCAAGACTGCCAAGCGCATGGGGCCATCCTCGTGGATCTTCTTTAGTTCGGGCGACCGCTTTTTGCAGTTTTTCTTGCGCATCAATTTTCTCGGCGTTATGTTCCCCAGGCTTATGCTCACAAGAAGCATAAATGGGGTGGCGCGACCTTCCGGCTGGGGGCGGACGCTCTATATATGCTCTAATTGAGTATAACTGGCGCCTTGAGCCAAACGGAGGCCGACCATGGCCCGCATCATTGACGCTCCCCTTACCCACGGCGAAAGCGGCGGCTGCGACCCTCGCGCGGTGCATGGAACCTGGGGCGCGTTGAACGAGGCCGCCCAGCGCGGGCTCGCCTACACACCGGAAGTGAAGGCCAAGACCGACGCGCTCTATGAGCGGGTCAAGCACGTGGTGCCGCGGATCGAGTGGCCGGCCTACGCGCCGCTGATCGCGGCCATCAACGATATGAAGCACGAGAAAAACGCGATCATTCTCGCCCACAACTACATGACCAGCGAGATCTTCCAGTGCGTCGGCGATTTTCGCGGCGACAGCCTGCAGCTCGCGCGCGAAGCAGCGGCGACGGATGCGGCGATCATCGTACAAGCCGGCGTGCATTTCATGGCCGAGACTTCGAAATGCCTGGCGCCGGAAAAAACAGTGCTGATCCCCGACCTGCGCGCAGGCTGTTCGCTGGCGGCCTCGATCACCGGCGCTGACGTACGCCTGATCAAGGCGCGTTATCCGGGCGTGCCGGTGGTCACCTATGTCAACACCAGCGCCGAGGTGAAGGCCGAGAGCGATGCCTGCTGCACCTCCTCCAACGCCGCGGCCGTCGTGGAATGGGCGGCGCGCGCGTGGAACAGCGAGCGCGTGATCCTGTTGCCGGACGAATTCCTGGCCAAGAACGTGGCTGCGCAAACCGGGATCGGAATCATCGCCTGGCATGGCCGCTGCGAAGTGCATGAACGCTTCTCGGTGGAAGATGTCGCCGAAATGCGCGCCGCGCATCCCGGGCTTGTCGTGCTGGCGCACCCGGAATGTCCGCCGGAAGTGATGGCGGCCGCCGATTTCGCCGGTTCCACCGCAGCGCTGCAGGATTACGTCGTGGAGAAGCGCCCGGCGAAAGTGGTCCTGCTCACCGAATGCTCGATGAGTGACAACGTCGCCGCCGTTGCGCCGGACGTGGATTTCATTCGCCCCTGCAACCTGTGCCCCCACATGAAGCGCATCACGCTCGAAGGCATCTACGATGCGCTCAAACACATGCAGCACGAGGTTATTGTCCCCGAGGACATCCGCGTCCGCGCTAAGCGCGCGATCGATGCGATGCTGGCGCTGCCAAAGGAAAAGCCGCGCGCATTTGCGACGGGACGCCCTGAAGCCGCGGTCGAACTGGTCTGATCGCCCCATTGCCGCCCATTTCACCGCCCACCAGAGCCCTGTCAGCGCAAGGATGCGCGCAACATGGGGTAGAACATGCGAGCTTTGGCGATTTCGTTGGCGGTTTTGAGCGTCGCGGCGCTGGCGGCGCCCGCAAGCGCGCAACAAGACAGCCTTGCGGGCGTTTGGGCGTTTCAGTCCGAGCCCTACGGCAACGAGCAGTTCGCCCTCACGATGAGCGGGGCGGCGGTGTGGGAGGAAGCGCGCAACGGACGCTATTCCATCCGCCTCACCGCCAACGAGATCATTGTCGAGCGCGCGTCCAACCGCTCACGCATCCTCACCGCGCATCAAAATTGCACCGGAGAGCGCGACGGAACGCAGATCAATGTCACGTGCGAGATGGCCGAGCCGCTCGAAGGCTACACGCCCGATGCGTTCCTGTTGCAAGACAGCGACGGCGCGTTGGCCGGCGTGCTCAACACTGGGCCACAGGTGACGTTCGCAAGAGTGCGGTAGCGGTAGTTTGCCCACTCCCCATGAGGGGCGCCCAAAGGAGAGAGAGGGAGCGCGCGCGGCGCTTCAAGGCGCGCTTGAGAACCCTCGCCCCCCGAGAGGAGGGAGAGGGCAGGGTGAGGGGGCAGCGCTGGCGTTGCGTGTTGTACGCAATCCAGTCACGCCGCTGGCGTTCATTCTGCGTGCGCCGGCGCTCCACCTTCACCCAACCTCTCCCTCCCGAAGGAGGGAGAGGAGTCCGAGCAGCGCTTGAAGGCTCGCTTTGGAGCGCCCTGGCGCGCCTTCTCTTGCCGCCAGCTTGTGGGCGCGATGCGCGTCTGGAGACGCGCGGTCCAAGATGACTCGCCCCCGTATCCTTGTTGTCGGCGCGGGCCTTGCTGGGTTGTTCCTCGCGCTCAAGCTCGCCCCGCGCCGCGTCACCGTGTTGAGCCAAGCGCCGCTCGGGACGGCCTCCTCGTCGGCTTGGGCTCAAGGAGGACTGGCGGCGGCGCTCGCGGTCGATGATGCGCCTGAGCTTCATGCACAAGATACGATCGCCGCTGGTGCGGGCTTGGTCGATCCCGCGATTGCGGGGCTGATCGCGCGCGATGGCCCGGCTCGCGTCATGGACCTGATCGCCCTCGGCGTACCATTCGATCGCACGCCCGACGGCAAGTTGGCCCAAAGCCTGGAGGCCGCGCATTCGCGCCCGCGCGTGGTGCGCGTGTCGGGAGACCTCGCTGGCAAGGCGATCATGGATGCCTTGATCGCTGCGGTGCGCACCGCGACGCATGTCGAGCTGATCGAGCGCGCAGAGGCCTTGGCGTTGTTGCGGGATGCGAACGGCGGCGTGTGCGGAGTCCTCTGCCGTAGCGCAAGCGGTGAAACGCGGCTGCCGGCAAGCGAAGTCGTGCTCGCCACGGGAGGCGTCGGCGGGTTGTTCGCGATCACCACCAACCCTGCTGAAGCCGTGGGTCAAGGCATCGCCATGGCCTACCACGCCGGCGCGCTGATCGCCGATCCGGAATTCGTGCAATTCCATCCCACCGCCATCGATGTCGGGCGCGACCCTGCCCCACTCGCCACCGAGGCGCTGCGCGGGGAAGGCGCGCATCTGATCAATTCCAAGGGCGAAGCGTTCGTCTCCGACCTCGCCGCACGCGATGTCGTGGCGCGCGCCATTCATTTGGAGCGCGCAGCGGGACGCGGCGCCTTTCTCGACGCGCGGGCGGCCGTTGGCGCGAAATTTCCAGAACATTTTCCTACTGTGTTCGCCGCCTGCATGGCGGCTGGACTCGATCCGCGCGGGGCCCCCATCCCTGTCGCGCCGGCGGCTCACTATCATATGGGCGGCATCGCCACTGACGCGTGGGGACGCACAACAGTGCAAGGACTTTCCGCGGTTGGCGAATGCGCCTCAACCGGCGCCCATGGCGCCAACCGGTTGGCGTCAAACTCACTGTTGGAGGCGGTCGTGTTCGCCCACCGCATCGCTGAGCGCTTGCGCGATGGAAGCGCCGCAAACTCGGCGCCGCCTGAGTCGTGCGCGCCGCCGCCGCAATTGTCCGAGCCAGTTCGCGCCGAGCTGCGCACGCTCATGCAAGCCGAGTGCGGCGTCGTACGCGAGCATGCGGGCCTCTCGCGCGCGCTGGCGCGCGTCGATGCGCTCCACGACAGCATCGGCCCCGCCAGAGCGCTCGTTGCCGCCCGTCTCATTCTCACCGCCGCGCTCGCCCGCAAGGAAAGCCGCGGCGCCCATTTCAGGAGCGATCATCCCAATGCCAACGCGCCGCAGAGAAGCTTCCTCACCCGCGCCGATGCACTTGCCGCCCCTGCCTGACGTGGTGCTCGAGCCGATCGTCAAGCTGGCGCTCGCCGAAGACCTCGGCGTCGCCGGCGATATCACCACCGATGCGTTGATCGATCCCGACACGCAAGGCAGCTGGGAACTTGTAGCGCGCGAAACTGGGATCGTAGCCGGCCTGGATGCGGCGACCTTGACTGCGTGGCTCATCGATCCCGACATTCATTTCGCCATCGCCGCGCCAGACGGCGCGCGCGTGAAAGCCGGCGAGACGATCGCAAAGCTCGACGGCCCAGCGCGCTCCGTGCTGATCGCCGAGCGCACGATGCTGAACTTCATCGGCCGGCTTTCAGGCGTCGCCTCATTGACGCGCGCCTATGTGGACGCGGTGGCCGGCATGGGCGTCGTCATCGCCTCCACGCGCAAAACCACGCCGGGCCTGCGTGCATTGGAGAAGCGCGCGGTGCGCCGCGGCGGCGGCGGCTCGCACCGCTACAGCCTCGGCGACGCCATGCTGATCAAGGACAATCACATTGCGGCGGCAGGGGGCGTCGCCGCCGCAATGACCCGTGCGCGCGCCGCCGCAGGCCATCTCACCTGCATCGAGATCGAGGTCGACTCGCTCGACCAATTGCGTGAGGCGTTGAAGCATGCGCCTAGCGCCATTTTACTCGACAATTTCTCGCTCCCCGATCTGCGCGCCGCGGTGAAACTGGCCAAGGGAGAGACATTGTTGGAAGCTTCGGGTGGGGTCAGCATCGAAACCGTTTTCTCGATCGCGGAGACCGGCGTGGACGTGATCAGCGTCGGCGCCTTGACCCACTCAGCGCGCGCGCTCGATGTTGGACTGGACGCGGTGTGAGCGGAGCGCCGGCGCCCTCGCCGGCATGGTGCGGCCTTCGACAAGCTCAGGCTGACACAGATTGGCGTCACGCTGAGCTTGTCGAAGCGCTCCCAAATGCACCATGCCGGCGAGGGCGCCGGCGCTCCAGGCTTGGGGCCGCAGTCCGACACCACACCCCCTTTCACCACATCCCACACCCAGCTACAGCCACTCCATGACCGCCACGAACGCAGACCCAATCCCGCTCGCCCAGGCCTTGATGCGGCGTCCGTCGATCACGCCCAACGAAGCGGGCGCGCTTGATGTGTGTGAAGCCGCGCTGACCGGCATCGGGTTCGCGGTGAAGCGGTACAAGTTCGGCGTCGTCGATAATCTCTATGCGCGCTTTGGCGTCGATGCGCCCAATTTCTGTTTCGCCGGCCACGTCGACGTGGTGCCGCCGGGAGAAAATTGGACTTGCGACCCGTTCGGCGCCTCGATCAAGGACGGCTTGCTCTATGGCCGCGGCGCCGCCGACATGAAAACCGCCATCGCCGCCATGATTGCGGCGAGCGAGGATTTCATTGTCGGTGCCCAGCGCTTCATGGGGTCGATCTCGTTTTTGCTGACCTGCGACGAGGAAGGCGCTGCGGTGGACGGCACCAAGCCGACGCTTGCGGCGCTGGCGGCCGAGGGCGTGCGCTTCGACCATTGCCTTGTCGGCGAGCCCACCAGCGAGGCCCGCGTCGGCGACGTGATCAAGAACGGACGCCGCGGCAGCCTCAATGTTGTGATCACGACGGACGGTAAGCAAGGCCACGTCGCCTACCCTCAACGCGCGCGCAATCCGGTGACGCCTTTGATCGAAGCGCTGGCTACGCTGAAAGCGCGGCGGCTCGACGACGGCGCGCCGGGCTTCGATCCATCCAACCTTGAAGTCACCAGCGTCGATGTCGGCAACAACACCCATAATTTGATCCCGCAGCGCGCCAGCGCACGGCTCAATATTCGCTTCAACACCAACCATAGTGGCGAGACGCTATTCGCGTGGATCAAAGAGGTCGCTGAAACGAGGGCTGCCGCTTGCGGCGCGCGCGCTTCGTTCTCGATTTCCTCGCAGAGCATGTGCTTCTACACGGCGCCCGGCGCCTTTACCGATCTCATCAGCGCCGCCGTGCAGGAAAGCTTCGGCCACACACCCGTGTTGGCGACGACCGGCGGCACCTCGGATGCACGCTTCATCAAGGATTATTGCCCCGTCGCCGAGCTAGGCCTGCGCAACGAAACCGCGCATATGATCGACGAACATTGCGCTGTGGAGGATGTGCGCACGTTGGCGCGTTGTTATGAAGCAGTATTGCGGCGGTATTTCGCGCCTCAATAATCGACACGCATCAGGTAGAGACCGTCAGCTGGCGCGACCGGTCCGCAGTGAGAACGGTCCTTGGCGGCGAGCGCGGCGGCGACGTCATCCGCGCTCATTTTTCCAAGGCCTGCCTCCGCCAGCGTGCCAACCATGGAGCGCACCTGCCGGTGCAAGAAGCTGCGCGCTTCAAACACAAAACGCAGCTCGTCGCCATCTCGCGCAACGCTCGCGACATCGAGCGTCTTTATGGGCGATTTCGCCTGACACTTGCTGTCGCGAAAGGTCGTGAAATCATGCGCGCCAACCAGGCGTCGTGCGGCTTCGGCCATGGTCACTTCGTCGAGCGGGCGCGGAACCCGCCACGCCAAACCCTTCTCGATCGCCAGCGGAGAGCGGCGATTGATGATGCGATAATGGTAGATTCGGCGAACCGCATCGAAGCGCGCGTGAAAATCTGGCACAGCCGCCTCGGCGCGAACCACCGCGATGCGGTGCGGACGCAGATGCGCATTCAGCGCGTCGCATAGGCGTTGCGGCGCAAATGGCTTGGCGATATCGACATGCGCGACCTGCCCGCGCGCATGCACGCCAGAATCGGTGCGCCCGGCGCCCACGACATCGGCGCGCGCGCCAGTGAGCGCAAACACCGCCTGCTCGATGGCGCCCTGCACGCTTGGCGCCTCGCCAAGGCGCTGCCACCCCTGAAACGGCGCCCCATCATATTCGAGCGTGAGCTTGAAACGACTAAGGCCGCACATATTCCATCATAGAGCAGGCGCGTGTGTCGGCGGCGCCCGGTTGTCCGCCGGTGAAGCCAAGCACCTTCAGCGTGCTTTCCCCCGGCGTCGTCGGCTCCCACACGATAACGAATGCGGTGCGATCGGCGCCGCACAATCCGCTCACGCCGGCAGGGCGGGTTTCCGAGGAGACCCGATAGACAAGCGTCTGAGGTTCGTCGACAGACAATTGCAACAGTGCGCGAAGGGTTTGGCCCTGCACCTGCGTGGAGGGCGTCACCTCGCTCACCAGCTGAGCCTCGGCCACCATGCCCTTGGCCGCGCTCATCGTCACCACTTCCTGGGAATCGGCCCCTGCCTGATCGGGCAGGCGGAGCGCGGTAGAAATTGTGAGTTCGCCGGTTTGGTTCTTGGCGGCGTCGTTCACCGCCTGAAACACCCGCGCCGTGGAGGATTCCTCCGCGGGCTCGCTCAAGCGGGAGTTTTCGCCGGATGGAGCATTGGCGATCCGCTGGCAGCCGGCGACCGCGAACGCCGCCGCCGCGATTGCGAACGCAAAACGCAGTGCCATAGAATCCTCCGCCTTTCTTCTATTCCCAGCCGAGCGCCGGTTCAATCAGTGTGGTAAATGCAGGAACTCTCTGGCCGCATTCTAGCGATCAAGTGAGGCGAAATCCCGCTTGGACGGGGCTCCCGCGCAGAAACGTCTCGGCCGGCAACGGCGCGCGCCCCTCGCGCTGCACCTCAAGCAGCCGCACAGCGCCTTCGCCACACGCCACCAGCAGCGCGTCATCGAGAACCTCGCCTGGCGCGCCCGCCCCATCGCCCAAGCGCGACATCAGCACCTTCACACGCGCGCTGCCGAGTTCGCACCAGGCGCCTGGCGCCGGAGACAGCCCACGGATCATACAATCAATCTGGCGCGCCGGCATCGCCCAATCGATGCGGGTTTCCTCCGGCGTGATCTTATGGGCGTAGGTGATCCCCGCCGTCGATTGCGGAGTCTCATGCACATCGCCGCGCTCAAACGCTTCGAGGCTCGCGACAACCAGGGGAGCGCCGAGCGCCGCAAGGCGCTCATGCAATGTGCCGGACGTGTCGTCGAACGCGATCGGAGATTCCGCGCTGGCGAGGATAGCGCCGGTGTCGAGGCCCGCTTCCATGCGCATGACTTGGACGCCAGTAATACGGTCTCCGGCCATGATCGCCCGCTGGATCGGGGCGGCGCCGCGCCAGCGCGGCAGCAGCGAGGCGTGCAGATTGAGGGCCCCATACCGCGGCGCGACCAGAACGGCGGGCGGCAAGATGAGGCCGTAGGCGACGACAATTGCGGCGTCGAACGCCAGCGCCGCGAATGCGCCATGCTCCTCTTCCGACTTCAGGCTACGCGGTGTGCGCACCTCGATGCCGGCTTCGGCCGCGAAATCATGAACAATGGTGCGTCGCTCGTGTTTGCCGCGACCGGCTGGGCGCGGCGGTTGAGTATAGACGCAAGCGATCTCGTGCCCTGCCCCGATGAGCGCCCGCAGCGTTGGCATGGCAAACGCCGGCGAGCCCATAAAGGCCAGGCGCATTGATGGCGCTTTAGTGCACGCCGGTGGTGCGTTGCATGCCAGTCAAGAACCCGCGCAGCGCGTCGGCGAGTTCGCAGGCGGCGGCGTGGGCTTCAGCGCGTTCGACCACGGGCAGCGCGTCGAGCAATTCGCGGCAGACGTCGGCATGTTCAAGATCGGCTGTTTCATGCACTTGGAAAAACTTCAGCGTCGCCGGTTCGCTGGCCTGGTAGCGTTCTACCAGCCCGCGGATTTTGGTCTTCGCGATCTCCGGCAGCTGGCTTTCATAGGCGTAGAGCGCGCCAAGGCCGGCCGCGTAAGAAGCGCGCGAGAGCCGCTGAAACGTCTCAATCAGGCGGCTGGTTTCCGGATTGAGCGGCGTGGCGCGAACTTCGTCCTCGGCGGCGCCCATGCCGGCCGCAAAGCCGAGCCAAAGGCCAGCGTGATCGTCCCGGCCTGCGCCGACGCCTTCCTCTTCCGCCAAATTCTCCGCCAACAGGCGGCGCCCCCGGGCATCTGGGCAATTGGCATGCACCGCGCTGACCACCCGCGGAAATGCCTCCACATGGTGGAAATACTGCGCCGCGTAGGCCCGGAGCGCGTCACGGGTCAGCTTGCCCTCTTCCCAGGCTTGGTAGAACGGGTGCGTCAGCATCGCTCGTTCAGCGATCGCTGCATCGATAGCCGCCGACGTGCACACATAGCCGCCAAATGCTTCAGTCATTATCAACCCCGATTCGGGGACCAACCCCGGTTCTGGCGCTCAACGGCGCCGCCAAATCACCCGACGAACATAGCGGCTTCTCGCGAATGCGAAAGGGGGGGCATCGTTCAGCACTCGCTGAACCCCACGGCGATTTCGCGCGCCATCCAAGACGTCACGACGCGTTCCCCTTGGTTCGGCTTCCCGGCCCCGGGATTGCTATGTCCTCAAAAATCGAGCAGCTCGCCGCGCCACCCGGCCCACAGGTCGCATTGCAGCGATTCAGCATCGCTTGAAGCGTCGTTTCCAAGAGCCGCAATTCCGTTCGCCGGGCGTGAATGGCGCGAAGTTGCTCTTCAATGATTGCCGCCGCAGGTGCGCAACCATCACCTGGACCATCGGCGGCGGAGAGCAACTCGCGCACCTGGTTGACGGACAAGCCAAAGTCGCGCGCACGGCGGATCAGAGTCAGCCGGGACACATCCGGCCATCCATAGGTGCGACGCCCCTTTGGCGTCCGCTCGGCAGGGGCCAGAAGCCCGATGCTCTCATAGTACCGAATGGTGGGCGGGCTGCACCCGGACCGTTTCCCGGCTTCGCTGATCGTCATGGCCACGAGCCCGCTCCATTCGCTGCGAAGAGATGTTGCTCCTAAAGTGGCTTTAAGAGCTAGAGCTGGATTTGGCGACTTTCCGGAGTAGAGGCCCGATGGATCGGGGCGAGCATCAGAATTTGACGACCCCCGCCGGCGCCCTAGCCGCTTCAGGGGCAGCTGTGCTCGCGTGCGCGGCATGTTGCGTCTTACCGCTGGCCTGGCCTGCTGCGGGCCTGGTGCTTAGCGGCGGTGTTATTGCTTGGTTGGAGCGCGCACAACCAGCGATCACGGCTGTAGCAGCATTTCCAGTCGTGCTCGGTTGGTGGATCGCGCTGCGTCCAAACCGATCGGGAAAGCGCCGCCACCCCTGGACTTTGCCGCTGATGGCGGGCGCCACCGCACTCATCGGAATCGCCATTTTCTGGCTCAGGATTGAGCCACACTTGATCCGAGCGCTCGAATCCAGCGGCCGGTACGAACTCAGCCAGGAGGCGCAGTCATGAAGCATCGCCCACTTCTCGTTTGGCTCGGCTTGGGTGTTGCGTGCGCCACATGTTGTGCGCCGTTGCTGCTGCCTCTGCTCGTCGGCGCGGGCGCTGCTGGCGCGGGTGTGTTTGCGGGCGGGCGCTTGCTTGGCCTGCCGATCGATGCGGTGGCATGCGGGGCGATCTTCGTAGCCATCGCAGCTGGGATCGGCCTCTGGTGGGCGCGGCGGCGGCGCGTCGTCAGCGCCAAAACATGTGGCTGCGCGACCGCGTGCGACGCCGAGAAGTGCTGACCGAGCGCTAGCGCTCGATGAACAGCGCCGCCGGATGTTCCAGCATGCCCTTGACCCGCTGGATGAAGGCCGCCGCATCGTAGCCGTCAACGACGCGGTGATCGAACGAAGAACTGAGGTTCATCATCTTGCGCACCACAATCTGACCGTTCTTCACCGCAGGCCGCTCCACCAGTTTGTTGACGCCGATGATCGCCACTTCCGGGTGATTGATCACCGGGGTGGTGACGATGCCGCCCAACGCCCCCAAAGAGGTGATGGTGATGGTGGAGCCGGAGAGTTCTTCCTTGCCCGCGGTGTTGGCGCGCACCGCCGCCGCCAAGCGCGAGACCTCGCTCGCGCACGACCAGATATCGCGCGCTTCGACATGGCGCGCCACCGGCACGATCAGGCCGTTTTCGGTCTGGGTGGCGATGCCGATATCAACCGCTTCGTGGCGATAGACGACGCCCTGTTCGTCGTCGAAGCGCGCATTGATCTGGGGAAAATCTGGCAGGCACATCGCCAGCGCCCGCATCAGGAAAGGCAACACCGTCAATTTCGGCTGATCGCCGCGCTTAGCGGCGTTGAGGTGCGCGCGCAATTCCTCAAGTTCCGTGAGATCGCATTCCTCGACATAGGCGAAATGCGGTATGCGACGCTTGGCTTCCTGCATTTTCTCCGCGATCTTGCGGCGAAGGCCGATCACCTTCACCGGCTCGATCCCGTTGCGTTCGGCAAGCGCCGAACCGCCTATGCGTACGCCCGCGGTCGGGACCAGCACTTTGTCGAGATCCTCGTGAGTGACGCGACCCTCCGGGCCGCTGCCGCGCACCTGGGCAAGATCGACGCCGAGTTTTTGGGCGCGCGCGCGAACCGCGGGCGAGGCCTGCGCCTGACCTGTTGCTTGCATGGCGATATCGCGCGGCTCGGGCCGGGCGATTGCTTGCGAAGGCGCCGGCGCTGCCGGCTTGGCTTGCGGCGCGGTTCCGGGCGGCATGGCGCCGGCGGGCACCTTGATGCGCGGTTTCGGCTCCGACGCAGCGGGGGCGGCCGGGGTAGATTTTGCCTCCTGCGGCCGCGGCGGAGTCGGTGCGGCTTCGGCGGCCTCGGTCTCGAACACGGCGATGGCCGAGCCAACGGCGGCCATATCGCCCGGTTCGCCATTGATCTGCACGATTTTGCCAGCGACCGGGGAGGTCATTTCCACCGTCGCTTTATCGGTCATCACGTCAACCAAAGGCGCGTCTTCCTTGACCATGTCGCCGACGCGCACATGCCAGGCGACGATCTCGGCCTCGGCCGTGCCTTCGCCAACATCGGGCAATTTGAATACGAACTGGCCCAAGTCAGGACTCCATCACACGTCGCATCGCCTTGACGATGCGCGGCGGGGTTGGAAAATACTCCCACTCTAGAGCGTGGGGATACGGCGTGTCATAGCCGGTGACGCGCACGATTGGCGCCTCAAGCTGATAGAAGCAGTGCTCCTGCACCAGCGCCGAGAGTTCTGCGCCATAGCCGGAGGTGCGCGTGGCTTCATGCACGATCACGCAGCGGCCGGTCTTGGTCACGGATGTCACGATCGCCTCGATATCGACGGGGACAAGCGTACGCAGGTCAATCACTTCGGCGTCGATCCCGGAATCTTCGGCGGCGGCCAACGCGACATGCACCATTGTGCCGTACGCAAGCACCGTAAGATCCCCGCCCTCGCGCACGATTTGCGCCTTGCCAAGCGGGATGGCGTAATAGCCCTCGGGCACTTCGCTGGCGGGATGTTTCGACCAAGGTTGCACCGGCTTGTCACGGCGGCCGTCGAATGGCCCATTATAGACGCGCTTGGGTTCGAGGAAGATCACCGGGTCGTCGTCCTCGATGGCGGAGATCAGAAGGCCCTTAGCGTCATAAGGCGTCGCCGGGATCACCGTTTTCAGGCCGGCCACGTGCGTGAACAACGCTTCCGGGCTCTGGCTGTGGGTCTGGCCGCCGAAAATGCCCCCGCCATAGGGCATACGCACCGTCATCGGCACGGTGTAGTCGCCGGCCGAGCGATAGCGAATGCGCGCCGCTTCCGAGACGATCTGATCGTAAGCTGGATACATGTAGTCCGCAAACTGGATCTCAATCACCGGCCGCAATCCGTATGCCGCCATGCCGATCGCGGCGGCGGCGATCCCGCATTCATTGATTGGCGCATCGAAACAGCGTTTGGCGCCGTACTTCTGTTGCAGGTGTTCAGTGACGCGGAACACGCCGCCGAAATAGCCGACGTCTTCCCCAAAGGTGAGCACTTTGGGGTCGCGGCTCATCGTCACGTCGAGCGCGGAATTGAGCGCCTGGATCATGGTCATGGAGGTCATGGCGCGCCCCGGAATCTTGTACGTCGCACCATCATTCTATGGGACACCCATTCCCGGATTGGCGCGGAGCGCCAAGTCCGGGACCCAGGATCACGAACGGCCGACGCGAACCTTCTGCCTTCTGCGCTTATGGGCGCCGGACTGCGCTTCGTGCATCCGGGGATGGGTGGAAGCGCTCCCGCCAACCGTTTCTCACCCCTCATGATTCCGCGTCCTGGCGCTGTTTGCGCAAATGCCACGGCATTTCCTTGTACACATCCTCGAACATCGAGCCGATCTCGTGTGCGCCTTCGACGCCGAGCACGCCGATCTTCTCAGCTTCGCGGCCGGCGGCGCGAACCGTCTCGATTGCTTCTTCCTGCGCGGCGCGGTGCTGGTCTTCGCTCCACTCGCCTAGGCCCACCAGGTGCGCTTTCAGCCGTTCAACCGGATCGCCGAGAGGCCATGCTCGCGCTTCGTCCGCGGGCCGGTAGCGCGCCGGATCGTCGCTGGTGGAGTGCGGACCGGCGCGATAGGTGAAATGCTCGATAAGGGTTGGTCCGAGATTGGAGCGCGCGCGTTCGGCGGCCCATTGCGTGACCGCATAAACAGCCAGGAAGTCGTTACCGTCCACGCGCAATGACGGCACGCCGTAGCCGACGCCGCGCGCGGCGAAAGTTGTGTTCTCGCCTCCTGCAATGCCCTGGAACGACGAGATCGCCCACTGATTGTTGACCACGTTGACGATCACTGGCGCACGATACACGCCCGCAAACGTCATCGCCGCGTGGAAATCGCCCTCCGCCGTAGAGCCCTCGCCCAACCAGGCGGCGGCGATGCGCCCGTCGCCGGAATAGGCCGAGGCCATCGCCCAGCCCACCGCTTGGGGAACCTGCGTCGCTAGATTGCCCGAGATGGTGAAGAAGCCATACTTCTTCGAAGAATACATCACCGGCAATTGCCTACCCTTCATCGGGTCGAGCCGGTTCGAGTAAATCTGATGCATCATGTCAACGAGGGGATAGCCGCGCGCGATCAAGATGCCCTGCTGGCGATAGCTCGGGAAACACATATCGTCGGGCGCAAGCGCCATCGCTTGCGCGATCGAGATCGCCTCCTCGCCCTGGCACTGCATGTAGAAACTGGTCTTGCCCTGGCGCTGAGCGCGATGCATGCGTTCGTCGAAAGCGCGCGTCAGCAGCATGGACGTCAAGGCGCGCCGGAGCATGTCTGCGCCGATGCGCGGCGCCCAGGGGCCGAGCGCGGCGCCTTGCATGTCGAGCACGCGGATGAGGCCGTAGGCGAAATCGCGCAAATCGGCGGCGGGTGTATCGGCATCCGGCCTCGGCGTGTCGCCTGGCTCTGGAAACGACCAGTCGGAAAAATCCGGCTTGTCGCCAGGCCGCGCGCGCGGCGCCGGCACGTGCAAATCAAGCGCGTTGGCTTTGCGGCCGGTCATGCGTTGCCCTATCCCCTCTTCGCCGCGGCGAGACGCTCCCGCACGATGCGGTCAGCGGCCTCATGGGGCGCGAGCCCTTGCGCGTTCGCCGCATCGAGCACCTGCGCAAGTCGTTGCGGAATCGCCCTCACCCGCGCCTCCACCGCCGCTTCGCTCTCGCCCAGATATTCAGCCGAAACATTAATGATGCCGCCGGCATTGACCACATAATCCGGCGCATAAACGATCCCTCGCGTCAGCAGTCGCGCGCCATCTTCCTCGGTTTCCAGCTGATTGTTCGCGGCGCCGCAGACGATGGGCGCGCCGATCTCTGGGATCGTGCGCGCGTTGAGGCCCGCGCCTAGCGCATTAGGCGAGAAGGCGTCCGCTTTGCAGGCATGGATGCGCGCGACATCGGTCACTTCCGCACCGATTGCAGCCGCGCGCTCGAGGTTGGCGGCGTTCACATCGGCCGCGACCACCCTCGCGCCCTCGCTCACCAAGAGCTTGCAGAGCCCGAAACCCACAGCGCCGACCCCCTGCAGGGCCACCGTTCGGCCGGCGACATCGCCGCCAAGAAGCGCCTTGATGCAAAGATGCACCCCGAGCGAAGTCCAAGGCGAAGGATCGCCGCCGGCGCGCCCGCCTTCCTTCGGCATGCCTGCGACATACGATGTGCGTCGCGCTATGGCGCGCATGTCGGCGACGCTGGCGCCCACGTCCTCGGCAGTGATGTAAGCCCCGCTCAACGCCTCTACGCTTTCGCCGAAGCGCTCCATGCAAGCGGCGCGATCAGCGCCCATTCTGTACACAACGCCTTTGCCTCCGCCCATCGGCAATTCAGCCATGGCGTTCTTGTAGGTCATGCCGCGCGACAGCCGCAGGGCGTCAGTCAGCGCGTCTTCGTCCTTGGCGTAGCTCCAGATCCGGCAACCGCCCCCGGCAGGGCCGAGGGCGGTTGAGTGAACGGCGATGACACCCGCGAGACCAAGCGCCTCGTCGTGGACGAAAACGACCTGCTCGTGCCCGTCGAAGGCGGGGTTTTCGCGCCAGTTCATCATTGGATTGGCTCGTTCAGTAGGAGTTGACGCGCGAACCGGCCGGGCGGCGAGCCAAACGAGAGTATGCCATCGTGATAGCGTTTCCAATTGAAGTCGGCGAGCCACGCCAGGCGCGCGGCCCCCAGGGTCTCCCAGTGCTCCTGAAAGCCAACGAAGTAAGTCGATAGCTGCGTGAACGAAAGCTGCGCGCGCCGCCACTTGCCCGCCGCCTCACGCTCCTCCTGGAACGCGGTTTCCGTCAGCAACCGCATCATCTCCTCGCGACTCATGCCGTCGACATGGATCGCCTGATCGATGATCGCGTTGGTGATGGTGCGCAGCTGCACTTTGAGCTGACTCAAGCGATAGAGTGGATCGTCCTCACGGAAGCCTTGACCCACCATCATCTCTTCCGCGTAAACCGCCCAGCCCTCAACGAACGAGCCCGAGCCCAACACAGCACGCAGCACCGATGGATAGCGGTTGGAGTGCCAAATCTGCACATAATGCCCAGGCATCGCCTCGTGTACGGCGATGTCGAGCGTGCCGCGATTGTTGTACTCGCGCAGGAACGACGCGGCCTGCGCCTCGCTCCAATCATCCGGCACCGGGGATACGGCGTAGAAGGTTTCGAGGTGGCGCTCCAGCGGGCCCGGGCTGTCGC
>JBEBIU010000189.1:0-2437 GCA_040080225.1 Terricaulis sp. | reverse complement strand
GCTCCCCCATCGAGGGGGAGCGGGGCGCTACTTCTTCGCACGCTTTGCCGCCGGCTTGGCCGAGGCTTTCGGCGCGGCTTTCACCTTCTCGGCGGCGGCCTTGGGGCGTTTGGCGGGCGCGGCCGGTGCAGCGGTCTCGGCTGCTGCCGCTTGCTTCTTCGCCAGCGACTTCTTCAACGCATCGACCAGCGACACGACATTGCCGCCATAATCTGGCGCCGCGGATTCCTGGTCTTCCAGGATCGTCTCGCCTTCGCGTTCGATCTTCTTCTTGATCAGCCGCTCCAGCGCTTGGGAATATTCGTCCTCGAACTTGTTCGCGTCGAACGGCGCCTGCTTGCGCTTGATCAGCTCCTCGGCGAGATCGACCAGATCGGGTTCTGATTTCCCCGCCGGGATTTCATCGAAGAAGCCCTTCGCCGCGCGCAACTCCTCGGCGTAGTGGACAGTCTCCACCAGAATGCCGTCCTCGTAGGGCTTCACCGCCGCGATATAGGAGCGGCCGCGCATGGTGATCTGGCCAAGCCCGATCGTGCCGGTGCGCTTGAGCGCGTCGCGGACCACGCGGTAGGGCTCATCGGCCAGCTTGCCGTCGGGCAGGGCGTAATAGGGCTTGTCGAAATAGATCGGGTCGATGGTCTCGGCCGGCGCGAACTGGATCATGTCCAGCGTCTTCTTGGAATCGACCTTCAACGCCTCGAATTCTTCGTCCGAGAAGAGCACGTAGCGGCCCTTCTGGACCTCGTAGCCCTTGACAATATCGTCCTTGTCGACTGGCCCGATGCCGGGCACGACTTTCTCGTATTTGATCCGCTGTTTGGACGGCTCATGGATCTGGTTGAACGCGATTTTCTCGCGCGAATCCAAGGCTGAATAGAGTTTCACCGGCAGCGCCACCAAGGCGAGCCTGATCTGGCCGGTCCAAACCGGACGAGCTGGAAGCGCCATTTTACCCTGACCACACTTTACGACCCTTCCGATAGCGTAACGAAAAACGGGGGTGGCAACAAGGCGAAGCGGCAAGGTTAACCCTCTTTGTCAGTTGTGATTTCGCCAGCGGCGCGATTGGGCTATGGCGGCGCCGAGAGCGGCCCGCAGAGGTTGCGCGTATAAGGGAGACCATGACCCAATCTTACGAACTCGATTTTGCCCTGGGCGAGACCGCCGACGCGATCCGCGAGACAACGCGCAAATTCGCTGAGGGTCGCATCGCGCCGATGGCGGCTGCGATTGACGCGCAAAATAAATTCCCGCGCGACCTCTGGCCTGAAATGGGCGCGCTTGGGCTGCACGGGATCACGGTCGCGGAAGAGGATGGCGGCCTTGGGTTCGGCTATCTCGAACATGTGGTGGCGATGGAGGAGGTGAGCCGCGCTTCCGCTTCGATCGGCTTGAGTTACGGCGCGCACTCGAACCTCTGCGTGAACCAACTCCGTCGTTGGGCCACGCCCGAGCAAAAGCAGAAGTATCTTCCAAAGCTCATCAGCGGCGAACACGTCGGCTCGCTGGCGATGAGCGAAGCGGGGGCCGGCTCCGACGTTGTCGGCATGAAATTGCGCGCGGAGAAACGCGGCGATCGTTACGTGCTGAACGGAACCAAGTTCTGGATTACGAATGCGCCTGAAGCAAACACGCTGGTTGTGTACGCGAAGACCGACCCCGGCGCCGGCTCTGGCGGCATTACAGCGTTCCTGATCGAACGCGGCATGAAAGGATTCAGCGTCGGCCAGAAGCTCGACAAAATGGGCATGCGCGGCTCGGATACCGGCGAATTGGTGTTCGAGGATTGCGAGGTGCCGGAAGAGAATGTGATGGGTGGCGTGGGCCGCGGCGTCGGCGTGCTGATGAGCGGGCTCGATTACGAGCGCGCCGTGCTGGCGGCGGGCCCGCTGGGCATCATGCAGGCGTGCCTCGACGTCGTGTTGCCCTACGTGCGCGAGCGCAAGCAATTCGGCAAACCGATCGGCTCGTTCCAGCTGATGCAGGGCAAGGTGGCCGACATGGTGGTGGCGCTCTCTTCGGCGCGCGCGTACGTCTATGCGGTGGCGAAAGCCTGCGACGCGGGCAAGACCACGCGCCACGATGCGGCGGGGGCGATATTGTATGCGTCGGAGAGCGCCGTGAAAGTGGCGTTGGAGGCGATCCAGGCGCTTGGTGGGGCGGGTTATACCAAGGACTTTCCGGTGGAGCGCTTCCTGCGCGATGCGAAACTCTACGATATTGGCGCGGGGACGAGCGAAGTGCGGCGGTTCCTGATTGGGCGCGAGGTTATTGGGGGTGGGTGACGTTGTCGCCTCGTTTGCAAGGTGCGCGCCCGCCTCCCCCTCGATGGGGGAGGTGTCCAGCCACTCGTGTGCGAGTGGCTGGACGGAGGGGGGGTGTGCGCTGGCGTTGACGAAGAGGCCGCCGAAGGCTCACCCCCCAGCGCCGCGGGCCT
>JBEBIU010000188.1:0-2449 GCA_040080225.1 Terricaulis sp. | reverse complement strand
GGTCCATGTTTGCGGCGCCTCGTTGAAGCGACAGCCTTCAAGCGTCGCTCGCTTCGCCAGCCTCGTCGCCGTCCGCATCCTGATCGTCATCCGCGTCCGGTTCAGTTTCCGACACGGCGCCTAACAGCACCGCGTCGCAGCCAGTTTCACCGAGCAACGCCGCCAGCGCCTCGTTCGTGACCAGCGCGCGCTTGCTGCGCAGTTCGGCCAGCGCTTTGGCGGCGTAACGCTGCGGTTTTTGCGAGAAGGGAGCACCGGTAATATCGACCGTTACGCTCGGCGCGTCGCTCGCAATTGCGTCGGCGTTTGCCGCCATCCAAGTCAGATAGGCGACAGCGACTTCCGTGCGCAAAAACTCGGCCAACGCGCCGCCGCCGGCCGCGAAGCTCACGAACGCACCCTCGACGGACGGATTTTGCATACGCTCGACCCAGCCCACCAGGTTCGGCGCTTGCGCCCTGATCAGCGCGCCAGGCGTCGGATCGGAAAGCAATTGCTCAAACTGGCCGGCCAGGCCGAAATCGGCCAAGCTCGGCCTGCCGCCAAACAGATAGGAACGGCCAGCCAGAATCTGTTCGATGCAGCCAAGCACACGCGAAAACGAGCCTTCAATTGCAGGCGCCGTTTCGCGCGTCGAGCCGACATGGTGCAAACGCCCAACCATGCGCACGCGGATGCTCTCTTCCAGCCCCTCCGGCGACTCGGCGCCCTCGAACATCATGCCGAGGATGCGGCGCGCGGCGCTCTCCTGATCGGCCGGGTAGGTCCAGCGATAATGGAACATCGCCTTGTTGAGCCATTCGTCCGCATAATCCTCAATCAGCGCCGATAGGAATGCTAGCGCTGGATCGTCGGGGATGATCGATGGCTCGGGAAATTGCGCTTCCAGCGCCTCGATGATCGGCGTGGAATCCTGCATCGCCACGTCGTCCGCATCGACGATCACCGGAATAAGCGGCAGCTTTGCGAAGCGCGCGAATTCCTCTTGCCGCGCCTGATTGCGCTGCAGCCACTCGAACGGAATGTTCTTGAAGCGCAGATAGGAGCGCACTTTCACCGAATAGGGAGAAAGCTCTGCGCCATAGAGTCGAAATGGGGGGTTCATGAAAACCTCAAAGCAAGATCGCCGCACGGGCTAACCGCACGGCGACCGAAAGTTCAAACGCCGATGAAGCGTCAGATCGGCTTGATGTTGACCGCGGAAGGTTTGTTTTTGCGCGGATCGTTCTCAACGTCGAAGCTAATCGCCTGGCCTTCGCGCAGGCCGGTGAGCCCTGAGCGCTCCACCGCGCTCACATGCACGAACACATCCTGACCGCCTTCGTCGGGGGCGATGAAGCCGAAACCCTTCGCCATGTTGAACCATTTTACGACGCCTGTAGCCATGATTTCACTTTCTCGAACTGCGCGCCGGGGGGCCACAAGCGACCCCGCGGTGGACTTGGGGCTGGAAGAACGAAAGCCGGCGCAGCAAAGCGCAGGTCGGGCCGTCACGACCTTTAGTCCTGCGCCATAGGGCGCGGGCGCCGCCGCTAAGTCAAGACGGAACGGAACCGAGCCGATCCAGCGCCACCGCCAGCAGCGCGCGCAACGCGGTTTCCATCGCCGGTTCGTGCACGAAGAAGCGCGGGCTGTGGTTGGGGGCGGCGTCCGCGGCGGCGAGCCCAGGCGGGTTGACGCCATAATAGAAAAACACCCCCGGGACCGCTTGTTGGAAGTAAGCGAAATCCTCCGCCACCATGCCCGGCGCACCGCCCTGTACGGCGCTTTCCCCGAGCGCACGCACAAGCGCCGCACGCGCGCGCGCCGTCATTTCTGGCGGATTGACCACCGGGATGGCGTTGGAGTCGATCGAAACCTCCGCGGTCGCGCCAGAGCTGGCGGCGATGTCCTCGACGGTGCGGCGGATGCGCATGTAAAGCTCATCGCGCGTCTCGGGGTTGAGGTAGCGGATCGTGCCGTCCATCTCCACGCGGTCGGGGATGATGTTGTAGCGCACGCCGCCATGGATCGCGCCGATGGTGACGATGACGGGCGAGCCCACGGCATCCATCTGGCGCGACGGGATCGTCTGCAGCGCGTTCACAATCTGCGACGCCGCCACGATAGGATCGATGCCGCGGTGCGGCTGGGCGCCGTGGGTTTGCCGACCCGTCACACTGATGCGCAAGCGATCGGAGCCAGCCATGAACGGGCCGGACACGATCTTCACCGTGCCGGTCGGTTGCGGCCACGCATGCAAACCGAAAATCGCTTCCGGACGCAAATCGCCAAACAGGTTTTCCGCGAGCATGCGGCGGGCGCCTCCGAGGCCGCCTGGAGGCGCGCCTTCCTCCGAGGGCTGGAACACGAAAATCACCGTGCCCGCAAGGTCGGCGCGCCGCTCCGCCAGCACGCTCGCCGCCGCCATCAACACGGCGACGTGCGTATCGTGTCCACACGCATGCAT
>JBEBIU010000092.1:0-11607 GCA_040080225.1 Terricaulis sp. | reverse complement strand
CGCCTTGGTGCGCTATCGCGCGCGCAAGCCTGACGACGCAGCGCTTCGCGCGCGTCTCAGGGATTTGGCGCATGAGCGCCGGCGTTTCGGCTATCGCCGGCTCCACGTTTTGCTTCGCCGGGAGGGCTGGCTCGTGAACAAGAAAAGGGTGCAACGGATTTACCAGGAGGAGCGGCTGATGGTGAGAAAACGCGGCGGACGCAAGCGCGCCATGGGTTTACGCGCGCCGTTGCGGGCGCCGGCGCGGCCCAATGCCTGCTGGTCGCTCGATTTCGTGCACGATCAGATGAGCGATGGCCGGCGCTTCCGGATTCTCACCATCGTCGATGAATGCACGCGGGAATCTCTGGCGCTCGTGCCCGACACTTCGCTTTCGGGCGCGCGGGTGGGCCGCGAACTCGACCGCATCATCGCCTGGCGCGGCAAGCCGGAAGCGATCCTCTCCGATAACGGCACGGAGTTCACGTCGAACGCGATCCTGGCTTGGAGTGAGGCCAAGGGCGTTGCCTGGCGTTACATCCAGCCCGGCAAGCCGGCGCAGAACGCTTTCATCGAGAGCTTCAACGGCCGGCTCAGGGACGAATTGTTGAACGAGACGCTGTTTCGCTCGTTGGCGCACGCCCGGCTCGAACTCGACGCCTGGCGGGAAGATTACAATCACGACCGCCCCCACTCTGCGCTCGGCTGGCAAACGCCCGCCGCTTACGCGGCGTGCGGGGCATGGATGGAAAAGCTTGAAAGACGCCCATCGTGGGCGTTTGATGCGGCCAGGATTCCAGTTCCCGCTGGATGAGAAACGGGGGTCACGTCATTATCATTCGCCGAAAATCTAGAGTGTCCGATGACCTTCGATATTCAAGCACTTCAGAGTTACATTGCGAGCGCCAACGGCGTCATCGCCCTCATAAAGTCAGCAGCGGGATTCCTACCCAAGAGCGAGAAACAGGCGGCTGATGACAAAATAAGAGAAGCCGAACAGGCGCTTGCAGCCGCGAACGCTCAGCTGGCGAAGTCCCTCAATTATCAACTTTGCCAATGCACGTTTCCGCCTTCGATTATGCTTTGGCGACATACCGAACGCGCGTTTTTATGTGATGCCTGCGGTTATCGAAACGAGATCGGGCCGCACGAGCAAGAATGGGTTAGTGGCGTGCCTTAGCGCTCTTTCATCCAGCCGCCGCCCTTCGTTCGGGCGGTGCCTTTGGGGCCCGTTCCGGTCAGTCCACCTCCCTTTCGGCTGCGCTTGCCCTGAGCGCCGCTTTTCGCCTGCGTCGCATTGTGGTTTGGTGGCGCCTGGAGTCCGCCCATGCGCAACGAAGATTACGTTTTCAACTATGATCCGAACGAAGATGCGTGGTCGGCCGATCTGCGCACGCTCGATATCTCCCGTCCCGAGCGCTTTCGCGACGACACGATCTGGCCGTTCTTCGAGCGCCTGCGCAAGCAAGCGCCGGTGCATTACTGCCCCGACAGCCTCAACGGCCCGTATTGGTCGGTGACCAAGTTCAACGACATCATGCATGTCGAGACCAACCACCAGATTTTTTCCTCTGAACCTTCGATCACGTTGTTCGATCCGGAAGAGGATTTTCCGCTGCCCATGTTCATCGCCATGGATCCGCCCAAGCACGACGTGCAGCGCAAAACCGTTAGCCCCATCGTGGCGCCGAATAATCTGGCCAATCTCGAACCCATTATCCGCGAGCGCGCCGGGCGTTTGCTGGACGAAATTCCGCGCGGCAAAGTGTTCAATTGGGTCGATAAGATCTCCATCGAGCTGACGACGCAGATGTTGGCGACGTTGTTTGATTTTCCATGGGAAGATCGCCGCAAGCTGACGCGCTGGTCGGATGTCGCCACCGCGGCGCCAGGATCGGGCATCGTCGATAGCGAGGATCAGCGCCGCGCCGAGCTGATGGAGTGCCTTGGTTACTTCACCGAGCTTCGCAATCGCCGCGCCAAGGAGCCGCCGAAGCCCGATCTCATCTCCATGCTCGTGCATGGCGAGAGCACCAAGGACATGCCGCCGCAGGAATTCCTCGGCAATCTCGTGCTGCTGATCGTGGGCGGCAACGACACCACGCGCAATTCCATCACCGGCTCGCTCTATGCACTCAGCAAATGGCCTGAGCAATTTGTCAAACTGCGCGCCAATCCCGCTTTGATCCCCTCGTTGGTGTCGGAGACGATCCGTTGGCAAACGCCGCTTGCGTTCATGCGCCGAACCGCGCTCCAGGATACGGAATTGGGCGGGCAGCATATTAAAAGAGGCGAGAAAGTGGTGATGTGGTACATTTCCGGCAATCGCGACGAGGAAGTCATCGCCGACCCGAACAATTTCAACATCGAACGCGAAAACGTGCGCCGCCACCTCTCCTTTGGCTTCGGCATTCATCGCTGTGTCGGCAATCGATTGGGCGAGATGCAGCTGCGCATCGTCTGGGAGGAAATTCTGAAGCGCTTCGACAAAATCGAAGTCGTGGATGAGCCTAGGCGCGTGCTTTCCTCGTTTGTGCACGGGTACGAAACCCTACCCGTGCGGATCGCCGCTTGATGGATTCGGAGAACGAACCCGACACGCTCAGCGAGGTGCTCGACGAAGTGCAGGCGCAAATCGGCGACGATGGCGTAAAACCCAAGGACATGAGCCTTGGCGAATTGCTCGATGCGGTTGGCCGGCAATCATTCGGTCCTCTGCTGCTTATCATAGGCCTGTTCGCGATCTCGCCGGCTACGATCATGCCAGGCATGACATGGCTGGCGGCGGCGTTGACGTTGCTCATCGCTGGGCAGATGGCGCTCGGCTTCAAGCACGTGTGGCTGCCAGGCTGGGTGCAGAGCGTAAAGGCGCCGCGAGCGTTGGTGCGTCTTGGCGTGCGCGAAGCGCGTGATTGGTCGGGGCGCATCGACGGGCTATTGCGGCCGCGGCTGGGTTTCCTGTCGCGGCCGCCGTTCGTGAATGTGATTGCGCTGTTCTGCATCGCCGCGGCGCTGATCACCTTTCCGCTCGGGCTGATCCCGTTCGCGCCGCTGGCGCCGGGGCTTGCGGTGGTGTTTTTCGGGCTCGGCATGACCGCGCGCGACGGGCTCTGGCTGGCATTGGGCGCGGCCGCTTTAGGCGGCGCTGTTTGGCTCGCGGCGCCGCTCGTTTCCGCGATGCTGGCGCGGCTCTAAAACCCATCAAAAACCGAGACTTTTCCAGGCCCAATCCCTATATTGGGACATGTTTTCCATCCCGATTCACACACCATGACCGCAGCGCAACCCGTTCCCCAAGCGGCGCCGGAATACGGCGCTGAATCCATCAAAGTTCTCAAGGGCTTAGACGCTGTAAGGAAGCGTCCTGGAATGTATATTGGCGATACGGACGACGGCTCCGGATTGCACCACATGGTCTATGAGGTGGTCGATAACGCCATCGACGAGGCGCTCGCCGGTCACGCCAAAACCGTAACCGTCATTCTGCACCCCGACGGCAGCGCCGAGGTGACCGACGATGGCCGCGGCATCCCCACCGACATCCACGAGGGCGAGGGCGTATCTGCAGCCGAAGTGATCATGACCCAGCTCCATGCGGGGGGAAAATTCGACCAGAACAGCTACAAGGTCTCCGGCGGCCTGCACGGCGTCGGCGTCTCGGTGGTCAATGCACTTTCCGAATGGCTTGACCTGAATGTCTGGCGCGACGGCAAGCACCATTCCATGCGCTTCGCCCACGGCGACGCAGTATCGCCGCTGGAGCAAATAGGCCCCGCGCCGAGCGAAAACGGCAAGCCCAAGCGTGGCACTGGCGTGCGCTTCCTGCCTTCGACCCAGACCTTCACCATGGTGGAGTTCGACAGAAAAACACTCGAGCACCGCCTGCGCGAACTGGCGTTTCTCAATTCGGGCGTCTCGATCCATTTCAAGGATCTGCGTGGACCCGAGCCGTTCGAGGAGACCCTGTACTACGAAGGCGGGGTCAAGGCCTATGTGCAACACCTCGATCGCTCGCGCACGGCGATCGTCGAGCCGATTTATATCGCCGCCGAGAAGGACAATATCAGCGTCGAAGTGGCGATGCAGTGGAACGATGGCTACCATGCCGCCGAACTCTGTTTCACCAACAACATCCCGCAACGCGATGGCGGCACGCACCAAGCCGGCTTCCGCGGCGCGCTGACCCGCGTCATCACCGGCTATATGCAATCGAGCGGCATGGCCAAAAAAGAGAAGGTCGATATCACCGGCGAGGATGCGCGCGAAGGCTTGACCTCGGTGCTTTCGGTGAAAGTGCCCGACCCAAAATTCTCATCGCAAACCAAAGATAAGTTGGTTTCCTCCGAAGTGCGCCCGGCGGTGGAGAGCCTGGTGGCGGAAGCGTTGTCGTCGTGGTTCGAGGAAAATCCGGCGCCGGCAAAATTGGTGATGGCGAAGATCGTCGAGGCCGCCGCCGCGCGCGAAGCTGCGCGCAAGGCGCGCGAGATGCGGCGCAAGTCGACGCTCGATGTCGCCTCGCTGCCGGGCAAGCTCGCCGATTGCCAGGAGAAGGACCCGGCTAAGTCCGAACTGTTCATCGTCGAAGGCGACAGCGCCGGCGGTTCGGCCAAGCAGGGGCGCAATCGCGAATACCAGGCGGTGCTGCCGCTGCGCGGCAAGATCCTCAATGTCGAGCGCGCGCGCTTCGACAAGATGCTGGCCAGCGAACAGGTCGGCACTTTGATCACCGCGCTAGGCGCGGGCATCGGCCGCGAAGAGGGCGAATTCGATCTCGCGAAATTGCGTTACCACCGCATCATCATCATGACCGACGCCGACGTCGATGGCGCCCACATCCGCACGCTGCTGCTGACCTTCTTCTATCGGCAGATGCCGAGCCTGATCGACGGGGGCTATCTCTACATCGCTCAGCCGCCCCTCTACAAAGCCACCAAGGGTAAGGCGGGCCGCTACCTCAAGGACGAGGCGGAATTCGAATCCTATCTGATCGAGGAAGGCGCAGCAGGCGCTGTGTTCGAAACTGGCGGCGGCGAGCAGATCGCGGGCGAGGATCTCAAGCGCGTCGCGCGCGAAGCCATGGCGGTGGAATCGCTAATCAACCGCCTGCATCAGCGCGCGCCCGACGCGGTGCTGGAACAGGCAGCGCTCGCGGGCGCGTTTGCGCCAGGCTCCGGGGAAAAGGAAGCACAGGAAACCGCGCGCCGGCTCAATCTGCTGGCCGAAGAAGGCGAGGCGACTTGGAGCGGCCGCTTCGATCCCGATCATGCGCTCGTGGTCGAGCGCGTGGTGCGCTCGGTGGCCGAGCGCGTGGTGCTGGATCGATTGCTGCTCGGCTCCACCGACGCGCGCCGGCTGGCTGAACGCATCGCTAGCGTGCGCGACGCGTACGAAGGGCCCGGCCTGGTGCGTCGCGGCAGCGACGTAACGGCCGTGCACGGCCCGCTCTCGCTGTTGAAGGCAGTTGAGGAAGCCGGCCGCAAAGGCCTTACCATCGCCCGCTACAAGGGCTTGGGCGAAATGAACGCCGAGCAGCTCTGGGAAACCACCCTCGACCCCGATGCGCGCGCGCTGCTGCAAGTGAAAGTCGAACACGGCGACGACGCCGACGATCTCTTCACCAAACTGATGGGCGACGTAGTCGAACCACGACGCGATTTCATCCAGGCGAATGCGCTGGATGCGGAAGTGGATGTTTAGGTGGTTGGAGGTTGGAGCGCGGGGCTTCAGCCCCGCACAGTGTTGCAAGCGGACGCAACTAAGCGAGCCTGAAGGCTCGCGGTCCAACTTGGCGACAGTGCGCTATTTCCAGCCAGCCGAACTGAAGCGCCAATCTTCAGACCTGTCGCACAAGCCTGCGGCGACCGGGTTCATTTCGATGTAGCGTTTTGTGGTCTCGAAATGTTTGTCGTCGCGGATGTAGCGGTCGAAATAATCCTTGGCCCACAATGAGCCTTTCCGACCCACGAGCTTGTTGATCCGCGCGGCTGAGTAAGCCTTCCAAGAGCGCACCACGCCGCCAAGTTCATGCGCCTTGGCTGTGGCCAACAAGATGTGAACGTGGTTGGGCATGATGCACCAAGCCTGCAGGAGGTAGCGCTTGGCGTCCATGTGCAGCAACGCCTCCGCCACGATGCGGGCGCAGCCCTCGATTTTCAGCAATGCTGAGCCAAAATGTCTATCAAGCACATCGTCGCCGCTTTGGTGGCTTGGCGGGACAGCGTCGTGCAATCGAAACACGACATGCTGGCTTAACTCGTAACCATCGCAGTGTGGGAGGTAGCCCCGCGAATGCCAGCCCTTCGTGCCCATTCTGTTCTCTGGAACATCCGACCAAATCCATCAAGTTGGACCGCGAGCTTTCAGGCTCGCATGGCGCTTGTGCTTGCAACACTGTGCGGGGCTGAAGCCCCGCGCTCCCAATCACGAACAGGGATAAATTTGCACAATCCCACAAGCGTTAATCGCCTAGGGTCATGATTCCACGTCGGAATTATCGAACAACTGCGCCGAAAATCCGACCGACTCCCGCTGGAAGTACAATACCGGCATGCATCACGAACCGCTTCCGGCGAAACGCACCGTCACCATCCGTCGTCACCACAGCGAAGAGCTGTGGGCGCAGGCGCGGCGCGATTATCTCGCCGGCTACACCGCGTCGGCGGTGTCCAAGCATTACGGCATGAGCGTCGATGCGATCCGCAAACGCGCTTCGAAACAGAAATGGTGCAAGGCCCACCACATGCTGCAGGAACCGCCTCCGCCCTTGCACCCGTTTCCCGATAGTACCCAAGCGATAAGATCCGGCGACTCGGAGTTTGAGAGTCGCTGGACGGAAATCGCTCACGCCGCGCAATTGCCGCCGGCCGAATCATGGTCGACTTGGCTGTTCCAGGGTGGACGCGGCGCTGGAAAGACGCGCGCCGGCGCGGAATGGCTCGCTTCGCGTGCACAAGCGAAGCCCGGCATTTACGCGCTCGTTGGCCCCACGCAACACGATGTGCGTGAGGTGATGGTCGATGGGCCCTCGGGGCTGCGCAACCTGCCAGGGCGCGAACGGCCTTGGTACGAACGCTCGCGACGACGTTTGCTGTGGCAAAACGGCTCGGTGGCGTATGCGTTTTCGGCGGAGGAGCCCGAGCGTTTGCGCGGGCCGCAATTCGAAGCCGCATGGGCCGACGAATTCTGTATCTGGCCACGGCCGAGCGAGACGTTGGCAGTCCTGCGCATGGGCTTAAGGCGAGGGGATGCCCCGCAGCTTGTGGTAACGACAACGCCGAAGCCAATCGCGGCCCTGCGCTCGCTGCGTGCGGAATCGAGTTGCAAACTCACGCAGGCTGCGACGGTCGTCAACGCTGCGCATCTGGCGCCGTCATTCCTGGACGGATTGACGGCGCTCTATGGCGGCACGCGGCTGGCAGCGCAGGAACTTGAAGGCTTATTGCTTGAAGGCGACGGTGCGCTGTGGCGCGCGCAAGATTTGCAGCGCGCGCGGGGAGCACGCGCTGCAAACTTCGACCGTGTTGTGGTCGCGGTCGATCCCCCGGCTGGGCATGGGCGCGCGGCGTGCGGCATCATTGTCGCCGCGCGCGAAGGTGCGCGCGCTTACGTGCTTGCGGATCGTTCCGCGCTTGGCCTCTCGCCTCTTGGCTGGGCAAGCCGCGCTGTGGAAGCAGCGCGCGAGTTTGGCGCCGCCGAGATCGTCGCGGAGGCAAATCAGGGCGGCGACATGGTGCGTGCGACTTTGGCGTCCGCGGGCGCGCCATGCGCAGTACGGCTGGTGCATGCAAGTCGTGGCAAGCGCGCTCGCGCCGAACCGATCGCGGCGTTGTACGAGCAGGGGCGCGTCGTTCATTGCGGGGCGTTTCCCACGCTGGAGGAAGAACTCATGGCGCTTGGGGCGTCCGGGAGCGAGGGTCTGCTTGATCGTGCCGACGCTCTGGTTTGGGCGCTGAGCGCGCTGATGCTCGAACCGGCGCGGGAAGGTCCACGCATCCGCTTGCTCGATGGGCCGCCGCTTCGAGGTGGCCTGTCGGCGCCGTGGGGTCGCTGACGAGAAGGGGCGCGCTCACGGCAGCCGCTTCAACATCCCCACCAGCGCGCGCGTCCCTTTGGAGAACAGCGTCGGCGCAAAATACGCGCCGGCCGCGCGTTTTATGATTTCGGCGCGCGTGGGGTAGGGCAGTATTGGCGAGGTCAGCGCGCGTACGCCGAGCTTGCTCGCCATCGCCAGCGCAATGGGCGCGATCAGCTCGCCGGCCTCGGCGCCGACGATGGTGGCGCCAAGCAAGCGCCCGCCTTTGCCGATCACGAGTTTGCAGAAGCCCTCGGTGTCGCGCTGAGCCTGGGCGCGGTCATTGTCGTGGAAGTCCACACGCATGACCTTCACGCGATCGCCAAATTGCTGGCGCGCCAGATCCTCGGTGAGGCCGATCTGCGCGAGTTCGGGATCGCTATAGGTCACCGCCGGCATTGGCAAGGCGTCGGCCCGTGTACGCGCCTTGAACAAGACGTTGCGGACGAAAACGCTGGCGTGCCAGCCGGCGCTGTGGGTGAAGCCGCCGCCCGCTGCATCGCCCAGCGCCCACACATTGGGATTGGTCGTGCTGCGCAGCGTAGGGGAGGTCGCGATCGCGCGTTTGTCAAAAGCAATGCCGGCGGTTTCTAGATTGAGGCCGTCGAAATTCGGTTTGCGGCCGGCGGCGACAAGCAAGTGTGAGCCGGTAAGTGTCTTTCTTGGACCGCCGGCGTCCCCGCCGGCGACGGAGGACACAACCCGCTCGGCAGCTTCGCTTGCGAGCGCTGTCGCCGGCGGTTCAAGAATTTCGAGCGCAATTCCATCGGCATGCGAGCTTGCGCTTTGTGCGCGCCAGCCCTCAAGAACCTCGACGCCTTCGGCCCGAAGCCGCGCCAGCATGATTTCCGCCGCTTCGCGATCGGCGCCGGCGAGCGCGGTGGCGGCTTCGACGATGGTGACCTGCGATCCAAGCCGGCGGAACGCTTGCCCCAATTCCACGCCAATCGCGCCGGCGCCGAGCACGATCAGGTGGCGCGGCAGTTCGTGGATGTCGAATATGGTTTCGTTGGTGAGCGGGCCGACTTGCTCAAGGCCGGGGATCGGCGGTATCGCCGCGCGTGAGCCGGTGGCGATAATTGTGCGCTTGGCGCGAACACGGGCGCTGTCGGATTCCACGATGGCGGCATCGGCAAAGCGCGCGCGCTCGCGGATGACGACCACGCCTAGGGCTTCGAACCGCTCCTGGCTGTCATTCGGCGCGATCGCGGCGATGACGCGTTGCACGTGCGCCTTCACCTGCGCCCAGTCTGGGACAGGTTCGCAGGCGGCGATCCCGAAACGGTTCGCCTCGCGCATGGCCTGCGCCCGCGCCGCTGCAGCGATCAGCGCCTTCGACGGCACGCACCCATAGTTCAAGCAATCGCCGCCCATTTCGCCGGCTTCGAACAACACGACCGAAAGCCCCAACTGCGCTGCGCCCGCCGCCAGCGATAATCCCGCCGATCCCGCGCCGATGATGCAGAGGTCGGGCTTGAGAGTTTGCCCAGCCATCAGGCGCGTCCCCGGCGCAGCGCCTTCAGGGCAATCGGCAGAAGCGCGAGCGCGATCAGCGCTAAAATCGGTCCGAACACGGCGGGCGAAAACAGAATCGCACGCGCCGCCTCGCTCGGATCGACCACGACGCCGGTTTTGAGCGCGGCGCGAAGGCCCGCGCCGACGGAAGCGTAAACGAATGCGCCGGGGATCATGCCGATCAACGTTGCCAACACATAGTCGCGGAGCTTCACGTTGAAGAAGGCGGGCGCGAGGTTGACCACGAAAAACGGCGCGATCGGCGTCAGGCGAAGTGCGAGCAGATAGTTGAACGCGTTGTCGCGGAAACCGTCGCCCAGGCGTGTGAGCCAGCCGCCGGCGCGGGCGCGCAGCGCGTCGCCGAATGCGGTGCGCGCCGCCAGGAAGATGAGGGTGGCGCCGATCGCAGCCGCGATCCAGGCGGCCGCGCCCCCGGTCCAAGTCCCGAACAGAAAGCCGCCGCTCAAAGTGAGGAAGCTGGCCCCGGGAATGGAACTCGCCACGGCCGCGCCATAGATCAGCATGAACAGCGCAATTCCAGCGACATAATTGCGCGCTACGAATGCATCGAGCGCCGCAGTCTGGCGATACAGCGCCTCCAGCGACAAATATTCGTGCACCCGGAACGCAAACGCCACGGCCAAGCCGGCCACGACCAGCAGGATCGGCGCGTAGCGCGCGAACGATTTCTTGGCGTACTGGTCTTTGGGAGTGTCTGTCATGATAGGGGCTGTTCGTTTCACTGCTTCGATGGGTTACGAGATGCAACCAGGGCATGCGACCCAGCGTACCATACAAGTGGCGCAAGATACTGCCCCACCTATGGAACACGGAGGGTGATGGAGTTCGGGCGCCGCTGGGATCACGGGTGAATACAGGAGCGAAGCGATGCGTTGGATGGCGGCGTTGGGTTTGGGATTGGCGCTGATGGCGTGCTCGCCCTCGGAAGCGCAACCGCAACAGCAAGCGCCGGCCGATGGCGCGCGCGCGGAGGCGATTTTCGCAGGCGGCTGCTTTTGGTGCGTCGAGAGCGATTTCGAGCATCTGGACGGCGTGATCGAGGCGGTCTCCGGGTATAGCGGCGGCGAATTGCAGAACCCGACCTACCGCAACCACGAAGGCCACACCGAAGCCGTGCTAGTGACTTACGATCCCGGTCGTATCACGTATGCGCAGCTTCTGCATCATTTCTGGCGTCACCACGATCCGCTCGACGTGGGCGGCCAGTTCTGCGATCGCGGCCCCAGCTACGCGCCAGCGATCTTCGTCACGCCTGCGCAGCGCGCCGAGGCGGAAGCTTCCCTCGCGGAAACGCAGCGCGCACTTGGTCGGCCGGTCGCAACGCCCATTCGCGACGCGTCGCGCTTCTGGACCGCGGAAGACTATCACCAGGATTATTACGAGACGAATTCTCTGCAATATCGCTATTATCGCTGGCGTTGCGGTCGCGATGCGCGGGTGGAGGAGATCTGGCGCGGGCATTGACCCGGGAAACACCGACGCCTGTTGGCTGGAGCGCGGGGCTTCGGCCCCGCACAATGCTTGCAAGGATAGGCGCCAAGCGAGCCTGAAGGCTCGCGGTCCAACCTGGAGACGACGGCGCAAATTGCGCTTCCTTCGCGCCGCCGCCCAACATACCATCCGCCGTCGGTTCCTCGTTGAGGACTAACAGGGAACGCGGTGCAAAACCGCGGCTGCGCCCGCAGCTGTAAGCGGCGAGTTCTAGGCCAAGCCACTGAAGCGCGCGCCTTTGGGGCGTGCTTCGGGAAGGGGCCGAAGAGCAACGACCCGCGAAGCCAGAAGACCTGCCGACATGTGCTCTGGGCGCGGGATGGCGCCCGAAGGAGAAATGCGTGCGGTGGAATTGGTTAAGCGCGCTCGGGCGCTGGTTTGCCTTCGAGAACGCTGGAAACAAGCGTTTTGTCATCCCGGGCTTGCAGAGCAAGACCCCGGACCCAGGGGATCGTAGAGCGCGGTGCTTGGGGCCCCTGGGTTCCGGGTTCGCACTTCGTGCGCCCCGGAATGACGGCTGGGTGTGGTTG
>JBEBIU010000187.1:0-2515 GCA_040080225.1 Terricaulis sp. | reverse complement strand
TGTGTATAAGAGACAGCTTGAGTACGGGTTGAGCGCCGAGACTTTCGAGACGGGCGGATTCGACGTCGTTCCTGACCGCTTGGCGACACATACCGGCGATCGCGACGGCGCGCGCATTGCCGCGTTGACCGGCAGCGCTCGCTACGCCGCCGGCGGTTACGGCGCCGATTTGCTCTTCCAAGCTCGCCGCTCCGAAGGGGCGTTCGACACCTTCTCCGGCGGGGCATTTTTCGACCTGCGCGCCGACGACCCCGACCTCGAAAATGAAGCCTCCCAGTCGGTTTGGCGTCTCGGGGGCGACTACGCCGCCGGCGATCGCCTCGCCATGCGCGCCTCCGGCGGGCAAGTGCGGAGCGACCGCGCCGAGCGCGATGGCGGGGTTGAGACCACGAGCGCCCAATCCACGCGCTCGTTTGTCGATGTCACAACTCGTTATGTCAGCGAACATTCAACGCTAACCGCCGGCCTTTCACTCGAGCGTAACCGCATCAACACCGCCCCTCAGTTCGCCACGCCGCTCCACATTGGAGAGGATCAAACCGCCGTCACCCTCGTCGGCCAGACCGAGTACTCGAGCCTCGTTTTCACCGGCGCAGTGCGCATCGACCGGTACGAGCGCTTCGGCACGGAGACCACATATTCGACGGGCGTTGTAGCAGGCCTTGGACAGTTGCGGCTCTACGCTTCCAGCGGGACTGCCTTCAAAGCGCCTTCGCTCAATGAACGCTTCGAACTCAGCCCGCCATTCAATCTTGGCAATCCGAACCTGAAGCCCGAACGGGCGCAAGCCTGGGAGATCGGCGCCGACTGGACGCCAGGCGGCGAATTCAAACTCGGCGTTTCCTATTACAGCACGCAGATCGAGAATCTGATCGAGTACGATTTCCTGCAATCCAGCAACGTCAATGTCGGCGAGGCGGAGATTGAGGGCGCGGAGGCGTTTCTGGAAGCGTCCCCCTTCGATTGGATTTCAGCACGCCTCGCCTATGACTGGACCGACGCGCGAAACGGAAGCACGGGCCAGCAATTGCTGCGGCGGCCAGAGCATGCGTGGCGAGCGGAAATGGAATTTGCGCCAAGCTCGCGCTGGGGCCTTGGCCTTGCTTTCAACCGCGTGGGCGCGCGCAGGGACGTCACTTACGCTGACGCCGGCGCCTTTCTGAGCGCTGCGGAGCGAATTCCGGGCTTTGACCTGATCACGCTGTGGACGCACTACGACCTTGGCGGCGCCGAATTCTTCGCCCGCGCGGAAAATGTCCTCGACGAACACTACGAACAACCCGCCGCCTTCGCCGGAGCGCCCCGAAATTTCCAGCTCGGCGTGCGTGCGCGCTTCTAACTTGGCAGACCCGATCCGCGAGCCTAGCGTCCTCCTCTTCAACAGGAGGATTCCATGGCTGTCGCCAAAGTGATCGAAGTCACCGCGGGTTCAAAAACCAGTCTTCAGGACGCAATCGAGCGCGGCGTTTCTAAAGCGTCTGAAACGCTTGAGAACGTCGAAGGCGCCTGGGTTCAAGACATCAAGGTGAATTGCAAGGACGGCAAGATCACCGAATGGCGGGTCAACATGAAGGTGACGTTCGTGCTCAGTTGACCGGCTGATCCAGATCGTCGCCCGGGTCCGCGACCGGTTCTCGAGGCGCGACTTGGGCGCTCTGCTCCTCCCCGCCGTCACCCGTCGCGCCGGGGGTGGCGTTAAGATTCAAATCGTCGCCGACGACTCGTCGACGCCCTTGATCGAAGCAAAGCGAGCGCAACTCACCATTTTGCGCCATCCCAAGTGGGATCAGATGTGGCTGATACCATTGCCTGCTTAGAGTGACGCTTCCCGGCATTGGCTGTCCCAACGCGGCCCAGGTTTGCGCCACCCGCCTTCGGCTTGCCTCGGTACGCGCCCAGGAAGGCCAAGCTTGGCCAACATGAGTGAAATTCACGCGCAGGCTGCCACACTCGAAGTCGCCCCACTCTAGATTAGTGATCTCGCCGAGCACCCGCTCGGGAGAAGGGCAGAAGGCCATGTTCGATCTCAGCGAGCCTGATATTGCCCGAGCGCCGTCGCGCGTCAGAAAGAAGGCCACGGCGCCAGGGCCGAGATCGTCTCGTGGGCGCGCGCTCAACAGGCCCATGTCTACGAACTCCTGCATACGGGCGCGGCTCTCCGCCGTCACGTCCTCGCCCCAGTCGCGCGCCATCAAATCAAATCTAACCAGGTACAGCGTGCGCCGTTCATCCCCCTCGATCCATAGGCTTGGCCAACGCATGCACGAGCGCGCTTGCCCGACAAGACGGTTGACGGCCGCCGCGACCTCCTCGCGCGAAACCTCCCGCTCCACTCGCTGAATGGCCATCTCAGCCCCTAGGCGGATCTCGCGCGGGGGCAAGGCGGTGGTGAAACGCGGTTGAGGCGGTGGAGCGGGAAGGACCCCCACGCAGGCATACAGGAATGTCGCCCCAACCAGCGCCACAAATCCGATTGCCAGCCTGACCATCCCCACACCCCCGGACTCCCCCTAGT